>DATCXG010000620.1:0-6976 GCA_036565945.1 Gemmatimonadaceae bacterium | reverse complement strand
TGCCGTGGCTCGGCCAGCCATTTGTTGGCCTGGACAACTACGTGCGCATCGCCCACGACGCGCGCTTCTGGGGCGCGCTGGGGCACACCGCGTTCTTCACCGGCGTCACCGTGGCGCTCGAGCTGGTGCTCGGCCTCGTCTTCGCGCTCGCCATGAACCGAGTGTTCCGCGGCCGAGGACTCGTGAGAGTGGCCGTGCTCGTACCGTGGGCCATCCCCACCGTGGTGGCGGCACTTCTATGGCGCTTCATCTTCGGCGCGCAGGCGGGGATCGCCAATGCCATGCTCGTGGAGCTCGGCGTCATAGGAGAGCCCATCGTCTGGTTCGTGCGCGCCGCCACCGCGTGGATCCCCGTGATCTTGGCCGACGTGTGGAAGACCACTCCCTTTGTGGCGCTGCTCCTCCTCGCCGGCCTCCAGAACATCGACGCAGCGCTCTACGAGGCGG
Organism: Gemmatimonadaceae bacterium; assembly: GCA_036565945.1. Classification (GTDB taxonomy): domain Bacteria; phylum Gemmatimonadota; class Gemmatimonadetes; order Gemmatimonadales; family Gemmatimonadaceae; genus JADGGM01. The sequence goes on along the minus strand of DATCXG010000620.1, from coordinate 6,529 downwards.
CGGCCGTGGATGGCGCCGGACCATGGCGGCAGCTTAGGAGCATCACCATCCCACTGCTCAAGCCATCCATCCTGCTGGTGCTCATCTTCCGCACCCTCGATGCGTTCCGTGTCTTCGATCTCATCTACGTACTGACAGGTGGCGGACCCGGGACATCAACCGAGCCGATTGCGCTCTACACCTTCAACGTGCTACTGCAGAACCTCCAGTTCGGCTATGGTTCCGCGCTCTCGGTGGTGATCTTTCTCATCACCTTCGCGTTGGCGATGGTGTACATCCGCGGGCTCGGTGCCGGAGCGGGTGCAGAGGCGGGGCGATGAGGGCGCGCCGGGTGGGGCGATCGACGCCGACTGCGTCCAGCATCCTCGGCTGGACGGGACTCACCGTACTCGTGCTCCTCACCGCCTTCCCGCTCTACTGGGCGGTAGTGGCCTCATTCACCCCTGAGGCCACACTATTCCGCGAGCCGTCGCTCTGGCCCACGCACGTGATCCTCGATCACTACCGTGCGTTGTTCACTACGCGCGACTTCTGGGTGCCCATCCGGAACTCAATAGTCGTGGCGGGAAGCACCACCATCTTCTGCGTTGTGGTAGGCTCGCTCGCCGCGTACGCGCTCGCGCGTCTGCGCTTTCGCGGGAAGACACTGATCCTCGGCTTCATTCTCGCCGTGTCCATGTTCCCGCAGATCTCCATCGTGAGCCCACTCTACCTCGTGCTCCGCGAGCTGCGACTCATCAACACGTACCCGGGTCTCATCCTGCCGTATCTCACATTCGCCATGCCGCTCACCGTATGGCTGCTCGTCGGCTACTTCCGACAGCTTCCCGCGGACATCGAGGAAGCAGCGCTGGTGGACGGCGCGAGCCGGTGGCAGAGCTTCACGAACGTGCTCCTTCCGCTCAGCGTGCCCGGACTCGCCACAACGGCGATCCTCACCTTCATCTATTCGTGGAACGAGTTCCTCTTCGCGCTCTCCTTTACCGCTGGTCCCGAGCGGCAGACCGTGCCCGTGGCGATCGCGCTGTTTCGCGGGCAGTACCAGGTGCCGTGGGGGGAGATCCTCGCGGCCGCCGTGGTGGCGACGGTGCCGGTGGCGGCGTTGGTGCTCATCTTCCAACGGCGCATCGTGCGAGGGCTGACGGCGGGGGCAGTGAAGGGGTGAGGAGAGAGGGGCTCACCGTTCCGCTAGAAGCGCCAGACTGGATTCTGCCGAGCTGTAGCTGTGAATATTCCAGTAGTGGGCTGCCGTCGGCGGATCCGTTGGCCCTCTGCTTGCGCATGGACGCATTCTGATCCGCATCCTTGCCGCTTCCAGCAGGCGGCGCAGTACCGTGCGCGGGGCTACTTCTTTCGTTCGCTCACTGCACCTCTGGAGGACGCATGCGTTGGACGCCCGGAGCAGGGAAGAGCCGTGACCTCGAAGACCGCCGCGGCCAGTCGCGCGGAGTGCGAATGGGTGGAGGTGGAATCCGCCTCGGGCTTGGTGGCGCGCTGGTGCTGCTCGTGCTCAGCCTGGTCTTCCAGCGCGACTTCTTCTCCCTGCTCGGCGGTGGGGTCAATACCGGCCCCGTGGCCGATACCAGCGGTGGCGCCGTAGGGCCGATTGTATCATCGCCCGCGGAGGACTCGCTCGTACAGTTCGTGTCGTACGTGCTCGACGACAACCAGAGCACCTGGGAGAAAGTCCTCCCCGCGAGCCTCGGCGTCCCCTACCACCACGCGACGCTCGTGCTCTATCGCGACATCACCGAAACCGGATGCGGTGTGGGCGAGGCGACAACAGGTCCGTTCTACTGTCCCGCCGACCACAAGCTCTATGTAGACCTCGGATTCTACGATGAGCTGCGCCAGCGCTTCGGCGCGCCGGGCGACTTCGCGCAGGCGTACGTGCTCGCGCACGAGCTGGGGCACCACGTGCAGAGCCTGACTGGCACCGATCGGGAAGTGCGCGGCGCCATGCAGGCGAACCCCGGCCAGGCGAACGCGCTGTCGGTGCGCGTGGAGTTGCAGGCCGATTGCTATGCCGGCGTCTGGGGGCACTCGGCGGCCGAGCGTGACCTGCTCGAGGCTGGGGACCTGAGAGAGGGAATGACAGCGGCGGCCGCCGTGGGGGACGACCGGCTGCAGCGCATGGCCACCGGCGAGGTGCACGCGGATGCATTCACGCACGGGACGTCCGCCCAGCGCACCGAATGGTTCCGCCGCGGCTTCGATTCGGGTGATCCGAAATCGTGCGACACTTTCGGAGTGGCGGTCGAGTAACCGCGCCGGCTGAAAGTCGCACGTGCTCGTGATCGCGCGTGGCACCTGAGAGCCTGAGCCGCGTGGAAGCCGTCGATCACGAGAACTCAACAGCGGCCAGCGTCCATCAATGCCACGATCCGTCCCCGTTGACGTCGCGGCGCGTTCGACTGGACTTCGCGACCGGCCGGTCGTAGTCTCAATCAGTCGCTGATCAGTTCGTCTCCCGTCACCTTCTCCCGACCGCGAGGTTCTGCATGCGATGCTCACTCGTCGTCGTCGCACTGTCTGCCATCTTTCCGCTCGCCCGCCAACTACCCGCCCAGAGCACAGAAGAAGCCGCTAGCGCGTTCGCGCCGCGTCCGGCGGTCTCGCTCAGCGCAGGCGTCTCGCAGTTCGATCTCTCCGGCACCGGATCGATGGGGGTCGTGGCCGCACGAGGCGAGCTCCCGATCCTGCCGGCGCTGCTCCTCGAAGGCGGAGTGACTCTGGCGCGACCAGAGCAGCAGTTCAGCGATCGAAGCACGCTTGTGATGCCCGAAATTCAGCTCCAGTTACAGCTCCCTCGGCGCGTGGCGCCCTACTTAGGAATCGGGACGGGATTCGCGACCGACGTGGCCAGCGAACGATACGGAGGCACGAACAGCGAGGTCACGTTCGCGGAATCAGCCGGGCTGCGAGCTGCAATCACTCGTCAGGTCGGTCTGCGAGTGGAGCTGCGGATCCGCGAATTCGGCGAGGCTTTCTCCGGTACAACCGCCGATTGGACACTGGGTGCGGCCTGGAGATTCTGAGCGCGTCGTGGGCGGCGCGGCCCTTCTCGATCGCGCGGCCCACCATCCCCGGAGCACTTCGTAAAGTGCGCCACACGTAGGCGGGTGGGATTGACAGTTGGTTGACAGGGTTCGACGACGATTGTATATAACTAATAGGTTCTATAACCATTAAGTGATTAAACCAACCTTTAGATGATCGCCTCCAAGCAGCTCGACGCCACCTTCTCCGCCCTCGCCGACCCCACCCGCCGAGCCATCCTCGCGCGCCTCGCCAAAGGGGAGGCGTCGGTGATGGAGCTGGCCGAGCCGTTCGACATGAGCCAGCCAGCCATCTCCAAGCACCTCAAAGTGCTCGAGCGAGCTGGGCTCATCAGCCGCGGCCGCGACGCCCAACGCCGACCCCGCCGGATGGAAGCGAAGCCGCTCATCGAAGCTGCGGCCTGGATCGAGCGGTACCGAAAGATCTGGGAGGGCAACTACCAGCGACTCGACACCCTGCTCGGCGAGCTCCAGGCTGGGCGCGGCAAACATTCGACCCCACAGCGGAAGGGAGGAAAGCGACCATGAGCCACACAGTAGATGTCACGACTCCGAGCGACCGCGAGATCCGCGTGACCCGCGTGTTCGACGCACCCCGCACCCTCGTATTCGACTGTCATACCAAGCCCGATCTCGTGCAGCGCTGGATGCTGGGACCGCCCGGCTGGAGCATTCCCGTGTGCGACATCGATCTCAGAGTGGGCGGGAAGTACCTGTACACGTGGCGCAGCGACTAGGACGGGAGCGAATTCAGCATAAGTGGTGAGTACCACGAGATCGTCCCGCCCGAGCGCATCGTGACCATCGAGCGCTTCGAGGGTAACGATGCGCTCTGTACGCTGACGCTCGTTGAGAATGACGGCCGCACCACACTTACGCAGACGATGAAGTTTGCCGACAAGGAAGCGCGCGACCAGGCGTTGGAGACGGGGATGACCGAGGGGATGGGGATGAGCTACGACAGGCTGGCGGAGATCGTGGAGGGGCAAAAAGTCGCCTGAAGCCGGGCGGAGAGAGCGACAATCTGCGGCGGCGCGACGCGGCGTGGCGTATTGTGAGTGGCGATGCATCGCGAGGCGTGATTCATTGCGAGCCGCATCGCGCCGCCGTAACATCCCGCTTCATGCTCAACCGTCCGACGGAACCATCGTTAACACTCTCGTTGAGCTCAATGCCACATCAGCGACCAACTTCAACCCACCATTCACGAGTATTCGTCATGCAGTGTCTCCTACTCGCTCTCGCCATCGGCGCGGCATTGGCCGGCTGCTCCAGTGCTCAGAACGAGCCCGAGTTCCTCGTCGCGCCCGAGGCGGCGACCCGGCCCTTCTCTCCCGCCGTGCGCGCCGGTGGCCTCCTCTTCCTCGCGGGGAAGCTCGGCACCGATAGTACCGGCCAGCTTGCACCCGGCGGAATCAGAGCCGAGACGCGGCAGGCGATGGAGAACATCGGCGTGGAGCTACGGAAGGTCGGCTCATCCTTCGGCCGTGTGGTGAAGTGCACCGTGTTTCTGGCCGACATGTCCGAGTGGGAGGCGATGAATGAGGTGTACGCAACGTACTTCGAGGTGGGGAAGCGGCCGGCGCGGACTGCGGTAGCGGTGAGTGGGTTGGCGAGGGATGGGAGGGTGGAGATCGAGTGTGTGGCCGGGGCGTGAGAAGAGGTAGCGCCGCGCAGTAGCGGCTATCCGGGCCCCGACCGGTGGCACGGTTAGCATCCGCTCGTTGCACGGAGTAGTTGGAGGGCTCGCTCGGGGGAGAGTCGACACTCCTTCACCATGCCAGGGTACCGATGTCCGATTTGGCAGTGATCATCGCCCTGATTATCTGCGGGATGCCCACGCTGCTCATCTTCGCCAGGATGTGGTTTTGCCATAAGGAGCGGATGAAGAAGTAGAAAGGTCTGCCACAGCCCAAGGCCGCTACGATGGAGGCGCGGTTGGAGAACCTCGAGAATGCAATCGACGCAATCGAGGTGGAGATGGAGTGGCTCGGGGAAGGGCAGCGTATCACGAGCCCGTTGCTCACAGAGCGAGCGGCGGTGCCGGCGATCGTGGTGGAGGGATCTAGGTGGGAGAGCGAGTGAATGCGACCGATTAGGGATGATCATCGTAGGGCGCGGGACTGCGATCACCCATTACGACATCAGTGAGCACTGGCTGTCGACGGTGAGTAGGGGTGCACCCGGCGACCGACGTTAACGTTGTGAACCACGTTAACCGCCCATGTGCTACTCACCCCACTGACACCCCATCTGGGCCATCGTTGGGTCACACTCCAAGCCACCAACCTTCTATATATGCGCATCGTCTCGTGGAATCTCGGTCACCAGACTGTTGAGCGGCCACTGAAAGCCGCATTCGGTCGTGCAGTTCACGCACTCGCGCCGGACACGCTCGTCCTGAACGAGTACGTGGACGGCCCGTCGCGAGTGGCGATGAAAGAGGATCTGGCCCAGCACGGGCTGGCATGTCTTGCAGTGTCGCGTCGGGTAGGAAGGAACAACCAAGTTCTGGTTGCCTCCCGATTCGCTTTTGAGGTTGGTGCGCTTTCGGGTCCGGCGGTGACGGACGCGGGCATCAGCAACTTCCTCCACGTGCGGTTCCGGGACCAACGGCTCGAACTAGTGGGCGTGCGCGTGCCTGCATATGATAGTCGCGAACGTGCGGAGTATTGGCAGTGCCTCAGTAACCTGATCAGCGAAACCGTAGATCGCCCAATGATGTTTGTGGGCGATTTCAACGCTGATCCGACCAACAAGCGGTCGGCTGGCGGTCGGGCCATGGCCACTCTTATCGCAGGGGGTTGGCAAATCCCCGCGGCTATCGGCGATTGGAGCTATTGCAGCTCTCGCGCGCAGACGCGAATCGATCACGCCATAGTCGCACCGGAGCTGTTCACCCTCTCGGCAGAGTACTGCCACAGCATCGGAGGCGTCGAGTGCGCCGGCACTGGCGCTGCGTTATACGATCACGCGCCACTAATGGTCGAGATTCGCACACTGAGCAATCGGGATGACAGGGGAATGGAGTAACCCAGCTGTCCAATAGGCCGCGTGCGTCTTTACCGCGTTGGTTGTCTGCTTGAATGACCACCCTTGCCGACGAACCACGACGGGGGATGTCATCTCTGGAAGGCGCTCGACAGGCCATCCTGGCGGCTAGTGTCGCGCGTAGCGGATTCGGTCTATACCCTGTCAACACTACTCGACCGACTACGCAACGCATCCTCCCCCTGGCCCCAGGCCTCTGTGCTCTGCATGTTCGCCATGACGCCGGTGCCCTACCCACCACCGCAACCTTCCAGGAGCCTCGCCGATGATCAAAGTGTCGAAGCGATTCATCGAGCGCGCGAGGGGAAACCTCCGCCGCTATCAGCGCATTCTCGAGACCGCGCGCAGCCGGGATGTGAACGAGTCCGATACATGCGTGATAGTCTCTGACATCATCGCCGACCTGCTCGGCTACGACA
>DATCXG010000610.1:0-2003 GCA_036565945.1 Gemmatimonadaceae bacterium | reverse complement strand
TCGCCCACCCCGGGCGAGTGGGGAGAGGGATGCGCAGGGGAAGGAGAAGGGAGCGCGACGAGGGGAGGGCGAGGAGAGGGAGAGCGCGCATGAGCGTCCCGGCCGGCATTCCAGCTGTATTTCCGGGCGACGATGCTCGCCGCGCTGACGTGGCGCTCCGGCTCCGCACCGATGCCTCGAGCCGGCGGCCGGTGCTGCTGGCCTTCGGCACCGCCGTGGTCTGGCTCCTCGTCGGATCGGTCTTCGGCGACCTCGCCAGCCTCAAGATGCACTCCCCCGATCTCCTCATCGGGGACGCATGGCTCACCTTCGGACGCATCCGACCGGCACACCTGAACACGATGATCTACGGCTGGGCGTCCACCGCGATGCTCGGTATCACGCTCTGGTTGATTCCGCGACTGGTGCACACCGAGCTCCGGCTCGCTCGAGTCGCGGAGCTCGGTATCTGGCTCTGGAATGTGGGGGTCATCGTGGGAGTCGCCGGCATCCTGGCCGGCTACAGCAGCGGCATGGAGTGGCTCGAGATGCCACGGTACCTCGCCGTACCCGCTCTCGTCGTTGGCGGCGGGATGGTTGGTATCCCGATCCTCGAGACGCTCCGGCGGCGCGAGGTAGACCACCTTTACGTGAGTGTGTGGTACCTGGTGGGCGCTCTCGTGTGGTTCCCGATCCTCTACGGCATCGCCAACTGGCCGCTGTTCGCTGGAGTCGAGTCGGCCGCGGTGAACTGGTTCTACGCGCACAATGTGCTCGGGCTCTGGCTGACGGCGATCAATCTGGGGGCGGTCTACTACTTCATTCCCAAGGTCCTCGGCCGGCCGATCCACAGCTATCAGCTCTCGCTACTGGGCTTCTGGGCACTCGCGTTCTTCTACGCCCTGAACGGGATGCACCACCTGATCGGCGGACCGCTCCCGACGTGGATGATCACTACATCGATCGCCGCCAGCGCGCTCATGCTGATTCCCGTGCTCGCTGTGGCGGTGAATCATCACATGACGATGATCGGGCGCTTCGGCGCGCTCCGCTACAGCCCCACGCTGCGCTTCATAGTGCTCGGCGCCATGGCCTACACCGCGGTCTCGCTCCAGGGAATGTTCACCGCGCTCCGCGGAGTGAATCGCATCACTCACTTCACGCACTGGACCGTCGCACACTCGCACGTGGGAGTCTATAGCTTCGTCACGTTCGTGATCTTCGGCGCGATGTACTACATCCTCCCGCGCCTGGTGGCGCACGAGTGGCCGAGTGCTCGACTCATTCGCTGGCACTTCTGGCTCGTGCTGAGCGGCATCGCTCTCTACGTGGTCCCGCTCACCATCAGCGGCGTACTGCAGGGTATGGCGCTGCTCGACCCACAGGTGCCCTTCCAGCGGTCGGTGGAGATCACGCTCCCGGGGTTATGGATCCGCTCGGTGGCGGGGCTGGTGCTCACCGCGGGACATCTCGTGTTCGCGTGGCATTACTGGCGCATGCTGCGCGGCCCGGTACCGGCGCGCGAGGTGCCGCCTTTCCACGAGACGCGCCCCCTGCTCTACCGCTCCGCGCCCACGAGCGCTACAGGTGCCGCGCGATGACCCGCGCCTGGCTACTGCTCCTCGGCGCGCTGGCCACGGTGGGCTTCGCGGCCACGGTGCTCGTGATCATTCCGCGCGTGATGCTCGTACGCCTCACGCCTCCGCGCGAGCTGCGGCCGTATAGCGCAGTGGAGCTCCGCGGGCGCACGGTGTACATAGCGAACGGCTGCGTGTACTGCCATTCGCAGCAGGTCCGCGATCCCGATTTCACCACCGACGTGGAGCGGGGGTGGGGGAGTCGCGCCACCGTTCCGGCCGACTACGTGTACGACCGGCCGCACCTTCTGGGCACCATGCGCACCGGCCCCGATCTCAGCAACGTGGGGCTGCGGCTTCCCGACACGAGCTGGCAGCTCATACACCTGTACAACCCGCGCACGGTGGCACCGTGGTCGATCATGCCGGCGTTCCCATTCCTCTTCG
>DATCXG010000062.1:0-5293 GCA_036565945.1 Gemmatimonadaceae bacterium | reverse complement strand
GTGGTGCGCGGGGGTGGGAACGGCAATGGTAATTGCATCCACCTCATCGAGGAGCGCTTCCACCGACGCAACTGCGGGAACGCCCAGCTCGCTCTCCACAACAGCCGCACGATCGGGACGCCGGTCGTGGAACCCGACGAGCCGCGCGCCAGCTATGTCGCGCAGGAGGCGAACGTGGTGGTAACCCAGGCTCCCGGCTCCCACAACTCCTATCCGCGTAGCCGCGGTCATCGCACGACTCCGCGCCCGCTGTTGTCCACGAACGAGAGAAAGTGGCGCACCTCGTCGCACATCTCCAGCTCCTGCTGTGCGCGTTCCACGGCCTGCGCCACGTTGAGGTCGGAGCGGAAGAACAGCCGGTAGGCGCGCTTCAACTCACGGATCACCTTGGGGTCGAACTCGTTGCGCTGCAGTCCCACGCTGTTCAGACCATAGAGCTTCACCGGATTTCCCACCGCCTTCAGATATGGAGGAATGTCCTGTGGAACGCGGGAGCAACCACCGACGAAGCTGAACTTCCCGATCCGCACGAACTGGTGCACGGCCACGAGCCCCGAGATTATGGCGTGATCCTCCACGGTGACGTGTCCCGCCAGCTGAGTGGCGTTGGAGATGATCACGCCGTCGCCCAGATGGCAGTCATGCGCGAGGTGCACGTAGGTCATGATGAAGCAGTCGCTCCCCACGGTGGTCTTGAGCGATTGCGCGGTGCCGCGGTTGATGGTGGCGTACTCCCGGACCACCGTGCGGTCGCCTATCTCGACCACGGTGACCTCTCCCTCGAACTTGAGGTCCTGCGGGTCACCACCGATCACCGACCCGATTCCCACCTTCACTTCCCGTCCCAGAAGCACGTTGCGCTCCAGCGTGGCGCGCGGAGCCAGCACGCAGCCGTCGCCCAACTCGCAACCCTCGCCCACGATGGCGTATGCCCCAATCTCGACTCCGGTGCCGAGCCGCGCGCTCGGCGCCACGATCGCCGTGGGGTGAATGCGTTGCGTCATAGATCTATGACCATCGCTCCCATATCCGCCTCACACGCCACCTCGCCGTCCACGCGCGCCGTGCCGTGCATCTTGCAGAGGCGCCCGCGCACCTGAAGCATCTCTATGTCACATCTGAGCTGGTCGCCCGGCTTCACGGGACGCCGCCAGCGAACGTTATCCAGCGAGGTGAAATACACGACCTTTTCATCTGGATCACTAACCGAACCGAGTAGGAGCATACCGCCCACCTGCGCCATGGCTTCCACTATCAGCACACCCGGCATGATCGGGTGTCCCGGGAAGTGCCCCTGGAAAAAGGGCTCATTGATCGTGACGTTCTTGATACCAACCACGCGCTTCCCTGCCTCCAGCTCGACTATACGGTCCACGAGGAGGAACGGATAGCGATGGGGAAGCACCTTCATGATGTCTTCGATGCCAAGCATCCGCGTCTCCTTGGCGGCGAGGGTAAGCATCTCCCGCACGAGGGTGATAGTGCCTCGGTGACTGGGTTTCAGGGCCACGACCCGTGCCCGAACCCGGCAGCCCGCCAGTGCCAGATCGCCAACACAGTCCATGGCTTTGTGGCGCGCGAACTCGTCGGGCCAGTGCAGCACGGAGTCCACCACGCCATCGTCGTCGAGCACGAGAGCGTTCGAGGTCGAGCCGCCGCGGATCAGGCCTTTCGCGCGCAGCGCCTCCACCTCGCGCACGAATCCGAAGGTGCGCGCCGGCGCGAGCTCGCGGGCGAATGTGTCCGTGGTGATCGCGAAATCGCAGCTCTGTCGCCCGATGAGGCGGTGCGGAAAGTCGATCGTCACCTTGAGTGAGAGCGACGACGCAGGCAGCGCCTCGTACACCGATTCGCCATCGGTGACCGACAGAGGACCGGGCAGATTGAGATAGCGCACAGCGCCCTTCCTGTCCGCCAATCCGGCACGCGAGAGCGCCGCGAAGAACGGCAACGCACTCCCGTCGAGGATCGGCGGCTCGGGGCCGTCCATCTCGATGACGATGTCGTCTATCTGGTGCCCCGCCACAGCGGCCAGCACGTGCTCCACTGTGTGAAGCGCGCATTCGCCCATGCCCAGTTGCGTGCGCCGTTCGCTGAGCACGGCGTGTTCCACCAGCGCCGGAGTAACTGGCTCACCCGGGAGGTCCATGCGCCGGAACACGATCCCCGTTCCAGCGTCTGCTGGGCGGAAGGTGAGGCGACAGGGTCTGCCAAGATGGAGCCCGACTCCCTCCAGCGACACCGGACCTGCGATCGACTGCCGCCGCTCACTCACTCTGCCCTTCCTCCGAGCGCTGGAGAAGACGCTCCACACGTCGCATCATGCCGGAAAGCTTGAACAGCGCCGCGTGAGCCCGCAGCGCCTCTTTGTGCGGGCGCGCCGGATATCCTGACCATGTCTCACCCGCCGGGATGTCGCCGAAAACGCCGGCCTGGGCCGCCAGACGCGCGCCCGCACCGATGGTGTTATGACCGCTCACTCCCACCTGGCCAGCCAGGATGCATCCATCGCCCACGTGCACCGAACCGGCTATACCAACCTGCGCCATTATCAGGCACGAACGTCCGATGCGTACGTTGTGAGCGATGTGCACCAGGTTGTCGATCTTCGTGCCAGCGCCGATCACTGTATCGTCCACGCTCCCCCGGTCGAGAGTCGAGTTGGCTCCTACCTCCACATCGTCCTCCACCATGCACCGACCCACATGCGGGATCTTCTGGTGCGTACCGCCCACCTGCACATAGCCGAAGCCGTCACTCGCCACCCGCACTCCAGAATGAAGGCGAACGCGACGCCCTATCGACGCACCAGGATAGAGGGTGACGGAATCGAGTAGCTCGCTCTCGGCCCCGACAGTCACGCCGCGGCACACCGTGCAGTGCGCTCCGATAGTCACCCCGTCCTCCAGCACCGCTCCTTCACCGATCACGCTGTATGGGCCAATCGACACATCTCGCCCGATCCGGGCGCCTCGCTCCAGCACGGCAGTCTGGTGAACGCCTGTGCGACGAGGAGCAGGCGGATAGAGCGATGGGATGATCCGCAGCATCGCTTCGTAAGGCTGGGCCACCACGACCCGGCTGCCCTTCCATGGGCTCTCGTTCGCCGCGTGAGCCAGCTCTGGCGAGACCAGCACGACGCCGGCAGCCGATCCGGCCAGGAGCGGGACATAGCGAGCGTGCGCGAGGAAGCTCAGGTCGTACTCATGCGCGCGGTCCAGTGGCGCGACGGATCTCACCTCGACCGTCGCGTCCCCAAGCACCGTCCCGCCCACCAGCCGTGCAATGGCCTCGGCAGTGAGGGGCGTCATTCCCTCACCGCCGAGGCCGTTGCGCGGCGCCGAGTCCTTGGAGCTCAACGCTGGCTGGGCGGACTCTTCCGCGACGCGCCAGTGGTCTGTGGCGTGGGACCAGAGTTCTTGGGCGGAGTGCTGTTCGCCGAACCGCTGCCAGCCTTGAGGCGCGCGATAACCTTCTGCGTGATGTTCAGGCTCGAATCAGCCGCTACAACCACACCCGATTGGCTCCCGGCGTCGAACACCATGGCATACCCGCTCTCGGCACGCACCTGCTCGATGATGGCGTTGATCTTCTCCATGATCGGTCGCACCAGCTCCGACTGCCGCTCCTGCGCCTTCTGCTCCAGCTCCTGCACTCGCTGCTGATACTCGCGCTCCTTGTCCTGGATCTCCTTCTGTTTGGCGGTCCTGACAGCCTCGGTGAGCGTGGACTCCGCCTTGGTGTAGGAGGCGATCAGCGCATTGAGTGAGTCACCCATCGTCTTCACCTGGCCACGATAGGCGTTCATGTCCTTCTGAATCTGAGCCTCAGCCTCGGCGCGCCCAGGCGCGGCCGCTATGATCTCCTGCGAATTGACGTAGGCGATCTTCAGGCCGCCCTGCGCCATCGCGGCGCCGGCGGAAATCGTCGAAAACGCCAGTGCTCCCAGCGTGGCACGTACGAGCGAACGCATGTTGACTCCAGTTTAGAAAAGTTGCCCGAGCTTGAAATGAAGCTGCCATTTCGGGGCCTTCCGCCCCGCTTCGTCGACACGATCGAAGCCGTATGCCCAGTCGAGCCCGAGCGGCCCGAGCGGCGTAACAATAGATACCCCGAGACCCGCGCCCCGGAAGAGCCTGGTAGGGTCGAAATCGCGGGGGTTGGCGTACACGTTCCCCGCATCGTAGAAGATGTTGGCGTAGAGCATCTGGTTGAACCGTATCCCTACTTCGGCGGTAGCACCGAAGAACGCGCTACCGAAGGACGACAGCGATGCGTTGCGGTTGGTCTCCGGGACGAACCCCTGCGGTGTGACGGAGAACTCGTCGTAGCCGCGAAGCTGCTCGCCGTACTGGGTACCACCCATCGCGAACTTCTGCGAGAAGAAGAACGGACCGGCATCACCGAACAGAGCGCCGGCGCGAGCGCTCAGCCCCAGTACGAGCTTGATCGGCTGCGAGCCCGGCGCATCTCCACCGAAGCGAGCGAGCGTGCTGTAGTTGCGGAGCTCGGTGGTATAACGCTGGAAGCTCGTCGACCCACCCAGCGGGCCGCCGTTGAACTGAGCCGTGAGGGTCTGCAGCGCGCCCGCTGAAGCAAACGGCATGTCGATCCGATTGTCGTGCGTCAGAGTGACCCCGAGCATGGAACGGAAGCGGCTGCTCTGGTCGATGGTGCTGTCCCTGCTGGCGACTCCGCCAGTGAACTTTGCCGCCTCGGCACCGTACGAGAGGAAGAGGCGCGTGAACGGCGAGTTCCGGACCGGGAAGCCAAGCTGGACCGAACCGCCAGTGCTCTGGCTGCGGCCAAGATCCGCGATGATGTAGCGCGACTGGGTGTGGTAAGCCGTGACCGTCCCGGACGTGCGGGACATCCTGATGGCCGGGTCGGTGAAGCTGAGCTGGAAGTCGTTGATGTATCGCCCGAACTGCCATTGCAGCGAGGCTCGCTTGCAAGCCCCGAAGAGGTTCGGCTGGTCCAGACCGATGAACCCGCCCACGCCAGTCCCCTCTCCCACCGAGGCGCCGAAATTGACGCTGCCGGTGCGCTTCTCCTTGAGATGGAAGATGACGTCCACGTCTCCCTTGTCGTTAGCCGGCCGGGTATCGGGAGCCGGCAGGGGCGACTCGAAGAAGCCAAGGTTCTGGATGTTCTGGTAGCTGCGGATGAGGCGGTCCTGGCTGAACACGTCGCCGGGGAGGATCACGAGCGCATCGCGGATACAGGCCTCGCTGGTGTAATCGTTCCCAGCGATCTCGATACGGTTGATCGTGGCCGGGCTCTTCTCATCGAC
>DATCXG010000564.1:0-5331 GCA_036565945.1 Gemmatimonadaceae bacterium | reverse complement strand
AAACCCCTGTTGACGTGCGGCTCGTCGCCGGTGTCGCGAGCCGCACGGCCGTGCTGCTGCTCGCGCCATCGCGAGCTTCCTCGCTCTACCAGCGCATCGAACTACCCGAAATGGAGGGTGACTCATGAAGCCGCGTCTCAACTATGCCAAGGCAGCTCCTGGTGTGTTCGACTCGATGGACCCGATCGAGCAGTATCTCGAGAGCTGTGGCCTCGAGGCCCCACTGCTGCATCTCATCCGGTTCCGCGCCTCGCAGATCAACGGTTGTGCCTACTGTCTGGACATGCACTCGAAGGACCTGCGCGCGCTCGGAGAGTCGGAGCAGCGGCTGTACTCTCTGGACGCCTGGCGTGAGTGCCCGTACTACACCGATCGCGAGCGCGCCGCGCTGGAGTGGACGGAGGCCGTAACGCTCGTTGCGGATGGGCGGGTTCCTGACGCCGTGTACGAGCAGGTGCGCACGCACTTCACCGAGAAGGAGCTGGCGGACCTGACGCTCGCGGTATCCGCGATCAACGTGTGGAACCGCCTGTCGATCGCGGCTCGTCTGGCGCCCGGTGGTTACCGCTCATCCTTGCAGCCAGCACAGGAAGCTTCCGCCGAGGTCGCGGCCGACTGAAGGTACGGAGATATGCGACTCCCCGTTGTTGGCGCCGGACTTGCGACTCGGCTCCCCGACTTGTAACGGAGGCGACCGATGCAGAGCGAGCGCGAGAGAATGGTAGCGGGTACGATGTACGACCCACTCGACCCGGATCTGGTCGTCGCCCGAGAGCGAGCGCGCGACCTGTGCCAGGCGCTCAATGCCTCGCGAGAGTCCGACGCCGAGGAGCGGCGGCGCATCCTGTGTGAGCTCTTCGGTGCTGGCGGCGACACGGTCTGGATGCAGCCACCGTTCTTCTGCGACTACGGCTCGAACATCGAGCTCGGTGAGCGAGTGTACTTCAACTTCAACTGCGTCGTGCTCGATGTATGCCCCGTGCGCATCGGTAGCTACACACTCTTCGGTCCAGCGGTGCAGATCCTCACCGCCATGCACCCCATGAACTCCGATCTCCGACGGCAGCGGGAGTATGGCAAGCCAATCGAGATCGGTTCGGACGTATGGGTCGGCGGCGGCGCGATCATCTGCCCCGGCGTGCGCATCGGCTCGCGCACGGTGATCGGCGCCGGGAGCGTGGTCACGCGCGACATCCCGGGCGACGTGCTCGCAGTGGGGAACCCCTGCCGCGTGGTGCGCGAGATCACGGAGTGATCTTCCCTGAGCCCGGGGTGACACGAGAGTGCGATAGCTGCCGAGCTCAGTCTTCCACCGTGAGGGCCACTTGTCGTGCGACTTCTTCAGAATCCAGTACAGGTCATCTCGTCGATCGCGTTCGTGGCGCTGTGCGGGTGTCATGCCGCGCCCGCGCGAACGGACATTGCCACCCCACGTGACACGGCGGCCTCGCGAGCGCGGCTCGCGTTTGCCGGGGAACTGCCTCGGCTGGACGGAGCTCGGCTCCGGGTTTCAGTGGTCGAGGTGCGTTATGGACCCGGCGAAGCGTCTACGCCGCATAGCCATCCGTGCCCCGTCATCGGCTACGTGGCCGAGGGGGCGATTCGCACTCAGACGCAGGGAGATGTGGAATCCGTCTACCACGCCGGCGAGACGTTCTACGAGGCGCCGAACGGCGTACATCTGATTTCGGCCAACGCCAGCTCGGAAGAGCCGGCGAAGCTCATCGCAACATTCATCTGTGACCATGACGGGCCACTCACCGTCGACGTATCTCACCTCCACCTCCCCGGGAAGAAACCCAGATCGAGATGACCACCACTCCATGGACCATGCCTTCCCCAACACCATCGCCCACGACAGCAGACGCCAGCAGCGCGCGCCTCTCGCGATTGGAGCGCTACGCCGTTCTATACGCTCGCCTGGCACTCGGCGGCGCCTTCCTCTCCGGCATCGCTTCGCGCTTCGGCCTCTGGGGTAAGGACGTTGGCTACGGAAACTTCGAGAACTTCGTGCATTACACAGCCGAGGTGAACGCCTTCATGCCCGCGTTCACCATTCCTTTCCTCGCGTGGGCGGCCACCGCCGCCGAACTGGGGCTCGGAATCGCGCTGATCCTGGGCCTCTGGCCGCGCTGGGTCGCGCTGGGAAGTGCGTTACTGCTCCTGCTGTTCGGCGTGGCGATGACCATCTCACAGGGCCTCAAGCCTCCTCTGGACTACTCTGTATTCTCCGCGTCCGCGGCTGCGCTGCTGCTCGCCTTGCATGAGATCCGCACGCGCGGAGCAAGTGCGTGAGGGGAAGGGATCTCGCGGCGCTCTTCGTGCTGGCCGCGCTCTGGGGCGGCTCGTTTCTCTTCATTCGCATCGCGGCGCCGGCACTCGGGCCGTTCCCGCTCGCCGCTGGCCGTGTGGTACTCGCGGGGTTCGTGCTGTGGATCGGAATGCGCGCGCTGGGGCGGCGACCCGACTTCCGTGCCAGGGCTCGAAAGCTGCTCGTGCTCGGTGGGCTCAACGCGGCGATACCGTACTTCCTCATCGCCGCGGCAGAGCTCAGGCTCACCGCATCGCTGACCGCGATCCTGAACGCGACTGTGCCGCTCTGGGGCGCCTTGTTCGGCGTCATATGGTTGGGAGAGCGAGTCACCGCACGTGGCGCGGCGGGGCTGCTGCTCGGCGTGTTAGGTGTGGGTGTGCTGGTCGGCTGGAGTCCGATTGCGCTGACCACCGCGACCGTGCTGAGCGTTGTTGCGGTATTGGTCTCCACCGGCGCGTACGCGCTTGCGGGAGTGTACACGAAGCGGCAGCTCTCGGGCGTACCGGCGCCTACTCTGGCACTCGGTCAGCAGCTCGGTGCCGCCGCATGGCTCGTGGTGCCGGCGTTGGGGCAGCTCCCTCAGACGCACCCCACGCGGCCGGCGGTCCTGGCGCTCATCGCTCTAGCGGTGCTGTCGACCACGGTAGCATACCTGCTCTACTTTCACCTGATCACGGCCATCGGCCCAACGAAGACGACCACGGTGACCTACCTGCTTCCTGTCTTTGGCATGGTCTGGGGCGCTCTCTTCCTGGACGAGCACGTGACCGGGGGCATGCTCGCGGGACTGACCATCATCCTCGCTAGCGTGCTGCTCGTGAATGGAGTGCGTGTGAGCGACCTCGTGGTGAGTCGACGGCGTAACAGGGCAGGCTACGGCCGCCTGGCGGAGCCGATGCGCGACTCTCCCGTCTCTGTGAGGATCGGTGGAGACGCTTCCTCACTGCGGTAGTGTCTCCAGAGCCGTTGGAAACGCCGGGAGCGGATACGTACCGATCTTGTCGGGGGTGTACTCGCTCGCCCAGAAGTCCTCCGGCCCATCGCTGTCCGGCACCCTGTTGCGCACCGGCTTGACGCCGTACTTGAGATACGCGGCGATGTCCCACAACTCCTGATCGGTCATGTGCCGCCACTCTGGCCAGGGCATAGGGGGAGCAAGGTACTTCGGGTTATCGGGGAAGTTGCCCTGGCCGGGCACGGTGGAAGTGATCTCCACGTCCGGCGTCTCGCCTGGGCGCAGCCCGTAGCGTAGCGCGTTGAAGATCTGGCGTTCGCTGAAGCGGCCCATGCCGGTAGTGTTGTCCGGGGTCAGGTTCCGCGCCCGGGTCCTGAAACATGGCGTCGCGCCCGGCTTGGTTGCGCAGGGCCCGATCAGGAACTCCTCCCCTGGGTTTGGCATGCCGGCAAGCCATCCCTCTGCCGCGGGGTTTGCACCGCCGCCGTGGCAGCCCCCACAGGCGTGGCTGACCGTCAGCAGTCGGCCGCGTAGCACTTGCTCGCGCCTATCCTGTGCCGTCTGTGTGCTCTGGCCTGCCTGAACTGTCTGGCCCTCCGCTGACTCACCAGGTCTGGAAGCGAGCGCGGACCCCGTGCACGCTCCGACAACGAGGATGGCCAAGGACGAACCCATGTATCGGGACGAAGTGCTCGATGATCTCATGTCCGCCTCCCTGTTGTGTCAGGGCCTGACTTCGAGGATACCCATCATGCCGTGGTCCTCATGCTCCAGGATGTGGCAGTGGAACATCCACTTCCCCGGGTAGTCGTCGTAGCGCACGATGAGGCGCGCCGTCTGGTGCTTGGGAACGTTCACCACGTCCTTCCAACTCCGGTACGGCTCCGGCACGCCATCGCGGTCGAGCACCTGGAACCGGAAGCCGTGCAGATGGAAGGGGTGGTCCATGCCCACCAGATTCTCCACCTCCCAGATCTCCGTCGCCCCGAGCGCCGCGCTCACGTCCACCCGCCCCATGTCCATGGCCCTGCCATTGATCATGTGCTGGGTCAACACCATGACGTGGGTCGCCGTGGCCTGCGCAGTATCCAGCGCGGGAACGGGGCGAAGGAGCCGCGGCAGCGTGACAGGCTTCACCGGCGGCGCCTTGGCGTATTGCAACACCAGCAGGTTGCGCGGCGCATTCCACTCCCTGGGCCGCGTCTGCGGGATGTAGCGGTCGTAAGGCAATGCCTGCAGCATGCTCCGAGTGCCCGGCGCTGCGGTGCCGCGTACCAGTAGCTCCGCGCGCTCGCCGACACCGAGCACGATCTCGCCGACCTCCACCGGTCGCTCGAACAGGCCGCCGTCGCTCCCGACGTGCAGGAAGGTGTGGCCCTGAAGCGCCAGACGGTAAATGCGCGCGGCCGAGGCGTTGATCACGCGCCAGCGCTGCACCTCGCCACCGCGGATGGTGAGCGTCGGCATGACTTCGCCGCTGACGAACAGCACGTCGCCTTCCCGCCCGTTCTCGGCATCCGCCCGACCCGGCAGAGAGTGCGGGTCGGGTAGATCGATTGAGCCATCCGGGAGGAAGCGGTTGTCGGAGAGGATCAGCAGCTTCTCGGGAAGGGACGCAGGCAGCGGGTCATCATCGGCACGCACGATGATGGCGCCGTAGAGGCCCTTCGCTACCTGGTAGGCGGCGCGATGGTCGGGATGCGGGTGATACCAGTAGGTTCCCGCGGTGCCGGGAGGAACCGTGAAGGCGTAGTCGTACTGCGCGCCGGGCGCGACTGGATGGAACGGACTGCCGTCGGCGGTGAACGGCAGGTGGATGCCATGCCAGTGGATCGTGGTCGACTCGGGCAACTCGTTGCGGAAGTGGACGAGCACCCGGTCGCGTTCGCGCAACTCGAGGGTGGGGCCAGGCACCCGACCATTGTAGGCAAAGACGTCGGTGGTGTCGCCGGGCCGCAGCGAAAGTCGCGCTGGCGCGGCGGTGAGCGTGAGCTCCACCGTTCTGCCGGTCGTGGTTGGATGCGCGAGAATGGACGGGCCGGATGCCGGAGCGACCTGTGTA
>DATCXG010000508.1:0-11822 GCA_036565945.1 Gemmatimonadaceae bacterium | reverse complement strand
TGATCCCCTATGGGACGCAGGAGGGAGAGATCTCGTTCTGCGCCTACAACACCGGCGTCGGCTGGCGGCAGGTGGTGGAGAACATGCACATGGTGGCGACGACTCGTGACTGGTTCAGGACGCGCGGCCGGCACCCGATCTACGCGGGCAATCGGTCCGTGCCGCTTCCCGCTGGCAGGACGCTGCCGGTGATCCGCGCCGGTGCGTCCAACGGGGCGGCCGCATGCTCTCATGCAGCGGGGAGAAATGGAGCGTGTGCCTGCCACTGAAGGCCAAGTCCCGCACGGGTCGATTCTTCCGGAACCGGCGGCAATATATGCAGTAAGCTCCGGTCGGAGCCTCCGATTGCTGCTTCTGGAGGTTACTGGAGACCACTGGCGGTTACATGCGAGAGAGGACGGAGGACGGGCGCGGCTACACGCGGCTGACTCAACCGCTTGTCCGCGATGGAGACGGATTCCGCGTCGCCACCCGGGACGAAGCGCTCGACCGTGCCGCAGATCACCTTCTCGTGTCAGACCTTTCACATCGTTGCATCGGTCAGCCGCGGTTCTTGCATCGGTGCCTCGGGATTCCGCGGCTTCGCGTACGCAATGCGTCAAGGGAGGTCTGCTATGTGTCGCTTTGCAAGCACTCTTCTTCTCGCCGCCGGCTTCACCATCGGTGGCGCGCACGCCACGCTGGGGCAGGGTGCCGACTCGACGTCGGGCATGAAAGTCACCAGCGCCGAGTCAGTCGCCTGGACGAATCCCGAGGTTCCGGGCTTTGACCCCGGAATGAAGCTCGCCGTGATCGAGGGCAATCCAGATGCAGCCGGGCCCTACACAATACGGCTCAGTTTCCCTGACGGATACCGGTTTCCCGCCCACTGGCATCCGAACGCCGAAAACCTGACCGTGCTCACCGGCAATTTCCAGCTGGCCATGGGGACGAAGGCCGACGACGCGAAGCTCCAGTCCTATGAGCCCGGCGACTTCCTGTACATCGAAGCGAAGCACCCGCACTTCGGCGGTGCGCGCGGGGCCACGGTCGTTCAGCTGCACGGCCAGGGGCCTTTCACGATCAACCTGGTCGAGAAGCCGACGCCATGACGCCAGGCTGAGGCGAATGTCCGGAAGCACTCGTGACCGACTGGTGCGCGCTGGCTCGTGACGTCCAGGCTTCTATCGATTCGTTCTGGTCCTGATCGCGGGCGTCGCTCGGCGTACGACAACTGCCTGACATGCGTAGCCGATCCTCGCTGCTGCGCCTACTCGAGCCGTGCCGCCACCATCCGCCTGAACGTGCCGTCCTCGAGATACTTCCGGAGGTTCTTCCCGGGACAATCGGTGTCCGCGTACTGATAGTGCCCGCCGATGCTGTCGAGCGGCACATCGAACTTCTCGACCGCCCATGCCATCAGGTCGGCGATCGCATCGAGCTCCGCTGGCGTCGCCTCCTGCTGGTCGTAGTTGCCGATGACGGTGATGAGAAAGTGCCCGGTGGGATCGTACGTCGTGTTGGTCTCGCCCATGTAGTGCCAGTCGCGGCCCTCGTAGATCCGGCCGTCCAGATCGATCAGGTAGTGGTACGGCACGTCCCACCAGTTCCGGTCGCTCGCGCTCCATGACTGCAGGGCGCGCAGCTTCGCGACGGGATTGTCCTCGGGACGCAGCGGCTCGGGACTGCCTTCGTGGTGCAACGTGATGCTGGTGATGCGCTGCGGGACGCGAAGTCGCATGTCCGCGCCGCCCGCCACGAGTGACGACGCGACGTTCGGCGGGAGCGATGTGACTGTCGCCACTTCGAGCGCCACGAGTCCCGCCCCCAGCTCGCCCGGCCCGTGGATGGCCACGACCGCCACATGGTATCCGCGCCAGTTGAACGCCTCGCCCTCGCGCGCGACGCGCTCTTCCGCCGCGTCGCCCTCGCGGAGTTGCAGCCGCACCCCATCCACTGCCGGCGATCTACTGGAATCCGTGGATGTGGCGAGCACCATGATCGAGAGATCATGGAACGCAAGCGTGCCGCCGACTGGCTCATTGCGCCGCGTTGCGTCCGCGGCGTATCCGAGCGGCGGTTGCGACTGCCACTGCGCGTGGGGAATGATGCCTGGCTCGGGCACCAGGTGGGCGACGTGTCTCGCCGAGCAACCGAGGGAGATGGCGATAGCGAAGGCGGGGAGAAGCCGGAGTCGTTTCATGCGAGGTAATTGGGGGTGGCTCACGTGATCCGGGACGGCATGCTCATGCCCCGGCGACAGCCGCTGACGCCCGGAGAGGTGGCGTTCATGCAAGCTGCTCAGAGGATAATGCGACCGCTAGGCTCCAGGCTGTGCGCGCGGCCGTTGCCAGCGCTCAGAAGGCCAGCCCTATCACCACAGGTACGAAGTTCGTCCGGTCGGGCTCCGTCGCTACGGAGTAGTAGCGCGCCTCGGCGAAGACGGCGGCACCGCCCAGCGACAGTCGAAGTCCCACTCCGCCGTTGAAGCCGACGTCCGTGTCGTTGCGGCGCAGATCATTGAACTCGTTCACCGCCCCCTCGATGTCCTGCGACACGCGACGGCGGAATACGCCCACTCCACCCACGACGTACGGGCGGATGACGCCCTGCGTCCGGCCGAGCGTCAGGTCCAGCGACGCGCCCACGAGATCGACGTTGCCGGTCACGTTGTAGTCAGGATTGTCCGGGAGCGTTACGCCACGGTTGTCCTTGATGAGTGGGTTGTCGATGTCGCTACGACTCCAGAAGAGCGATCCGCGCACGCCGAGCGGCCCCCCGGTGCCCAACTCGACGAAGCCATTGAGGACGAGCCCCGCCTTCGCCGCATCGCCATAATCCGCGGTCGGCACGTTGGCTCCGGCGGCGATGCCGAACCCCACTCCCGGCCCCTGGGCCCGCGCCAGGGCGGGCGTCGAGACGAGAGCAGCGAGAGCTGCCAGAGACGTGAGGCAAGCGAAGCGGCGCATCATCATGATGAGAACCCCCGATTGTGGTTATACGACTGCCGGAACTCGGCGTACGCGGCGCGAGCGGCCCGAGCGCAGCTCCATGGACGCTGCCTGGACCTGGCCACACGCACGCTCCCGTGCTCTATCGCACAGGCCGCGCCGTCCTCACCTGAAGGACACCCGAAGTAGTCCCGCCACGCTCCACAGCCCATGCCGCGACCAGCACGACACCCGGCACGATGGGGCTGGCGCCGCGATCCAGTTGCTTGCAATTTGTCGCGCCTGTCGGGGGCGGAACGACTGCCGCAGTCGTTACGAGCCCGACCTTCTCACTGACGAAAAGCCGTGGACCTTCGCAAAGGGGTAGACATGTTCTGCCGCGTCCTGCTGATCGGGCTCCTCGCTCTCGCCTCTACCGCGAACACCCAGGCGCCCGGCACTCCGAGTGCGGCCACTACCCACCCACACGCTGCTTCGGCGACACCGCCGCTCCACGGGCGCGTGACGGATCTCGCCGTGCACAGCGAGGCGCTCGAGGGCAATCTCCTGGGTGACTCGCCCGACCGCAGCGTCACCGTCTATCTCCCGCCGAGCTACGACCATACGCCCGGCCGGCGTTACCCGGTGATCTACCTGCTGGGCGGATACGCCGCTGTGCCGGAGCTGGACACGCTGCCCGGCTTCGGTCCGCGGGACATCATCTTCGCTCCCACCGATCACGCAATCGCGAGCGGCAAGATCGGCGAAGTAATTCTTGTGAACATCGAAGGGCGGAATCGCCTCGGCGGAAGCTTCTGGGTCAACTCCACGACTACCGGACGTTGGGAGGATTTCGTCACCCATGACGTGATCGCCGCGGTTGACGCGAGATTCCGCACGATAGCGCAGCGCGACAGCCGCGGGCTGTACGGCGGCTCGATGGGCGGCTTCGGCGCGATCTCGATCGCCATGCACCGGCCAGAGCTCTTCGGTACGGTGTTCGCGCAGTCGCCCTGTTGTCTCT
The DNA here is from genome assembly GCA_036565945.1 of Gemmatimonadaceae bacterium. Lineage (GTDB taxonomy): Bacteria > Gemmatimonadota > Gemmatimonadetes > Gemmatimonadales > Gemmatimonadaceae > JADGGM01. The sequence goes on along the minus strand of DATCXG010000508.1, from coordinate 7,889 downwards.
CACTCGTCGAGGAGCTGGGGCCGGCGCCAGCCTGGGCGGCGCTTGCACAAGTGACGCTGGCGCAGGCCGACGCGGCATTCCAGCACGGCGATCCGATACCGCTAGAGGCGCGGGCGCTGGCGGCGGCCTTCGCGCCTGATCCTGATCGTGCGCCATACTACAGCGACCTTCCCTATCGGCCCGAGGGCGAGCAAGTGGTGCCGGATGATCCAGCCTACTCGCGCTGGGTCGCGCAACTACCTTTCGCGCGGTTGGAGAAGGAGGCGGCGGGGCTGAGGACACTGCACGGCTTCCGCATCCAGTACGGGGACCATGACAGCCTTCGACACATCCTCGTCAGCGTTCCTGCCTTCGACAGCGCGCTTACCGCGCATGGCGTGCCGCACGAACTGCACGTCGATCACGGCGGCCACGTAAAGGTCGAGCGATTCGGCGATGACGCGGTGCCGTTCTTCGCGCTCACGCTCGCCGGCGCGGCAGGGAGCCCCGCACCGGCAAGGTGAACTGCGCGCCCGATGCGATCACGGCACCCCGGGCAGCCTCCACGTTCTCGGATCGCGCCTACCAGATCTTCACCCGATCCTCTGGCGCGAGATACATCCCGTCCCCCGGCTTGACGTTGAACGTCTTCTCGAACACGTCGTTGTTCACCAGGGGGACGAACGCGCGGTACTGCCCCGGCGAGTGCGGGTTGGTGAGCAGCTGCTGGCGCAGCGCGTCATCGCGCATCTTGCCGCGCCAGATCTGTGCGAAACCCATGAAGAAGCGCTGATCGCCTGTGAGTCCGTCGATCACCGGCGCTTCCTTGCCATTCAGCGAGATCTTATACGCGCGATAGGCCTGGGCGAGGCCGCTCAGATCGCCGATGTTCTCGCCCATCGTCAGTTTGCCGTTGATGTGCAGGTCATCGATCGGGTTGATCGCGTCGTACTGCGCGCCGAACTTCGCGGTGCGCGCCTCGTACGACCTGGCGTCCGCGGCGGTCCACCAGTCGCGCAGATTCCCTTCCCCATCGGACTTGCGCCCCTGATCGTCGAAGCCGTGTCCGATCTCGTGCCCGATGACCGCGCCGATCGACCCGTAGTTCACCGCGTCATCGGCGTTCACGTTGAAGAAGGGCGGCTGCAGGATCCCGGCCGGAAAGGTGATGTCGTTGTTCGACGCGTTGTACGACGCGTTGACCGTTGGCGCGGTCATTCCCCAACGACCCTTGTCGACCGGTTTCCCCAGGCGGCCGGCCATGTCCGCATACTCGAACTCGCGGTCTCGCAGCTCGTTGCCGAACAGGTCGTCGCGCCTGATCTGCAACGCGGAATAATCGCGCGGCTCGTCGGGCGCGCCGATCTTCACCGCGAAGTGTGCGAGCTTCTCCTTCGCCTGCGCCTTGGTCTCGGGGCTCATCCATTCCAGGCTGTCGATCCCGACCTTGTAGGCATTGATCAGGTTCTTCACAAGCGCATCCATCCGCGCCTTCGCCTCGGGCTTGAAATACTCGGCGATGTACAGGGCGCCGGCCGCCTCGCCTAGCGTCGAGTTGGTGCCGTCCACTGCGCGCTTCCAGCGCGAGGCCAGCTCCTCCTGCCCCGACAGGGTGTGGCCGCGGAAGGCGAAGTGCGCCTGGACGAATTTCGCGGGAAGCTGGTCCGCGAAGCTGTCGAGAATTTTGAAGGTGAGATACTCGCGCCACGTCGCTACCGGCGTGCTGGCGAATATCGGATCGAGCGCCTTCATGTAATCGGGTTGGCGCACTACTACTTCGGTCGCCTCCGACAGATCTGCTGCGCGGAGATAGCTCTTCCAGCTGAACGACGGCGTCAGCGCCGCCAGCTCGGCGACGGTCATCTTATTGTACGTCGCATCCCGGTCCCGATTCCGCGCCCGCTCCCACTGGGGAGTCGCGATCGCGGTCTCGAGCGCCAGAATGCGAGCAGCGGCACCCGCGGGATCCGGCTGCTTCGCCAGCTCCATCATCCTGGTGATGTAAGCGACGTAGGCGGTGCGGGTCGCCGCCATCTTCGGGTCCTGCTTGAGATAGTAGTCGCGATCGGGCATGCCGATTCCCGACTGGCTCACCTGCACGATGTTCACCGACGAACGCTTCGGATCCGCACCGACGCGTACAGACGCCGGGCTTCGGACGCCGAGCCGCTCGAAATACGCGAAGGAGGCCGGGAGCTCAGACGTGCTCCTCAGGCTCGCGACTTTTTTGAGGAGTGGCTGGAGCGGGGTGATGCCGAGCTTCTCCACCCGCGCACTGTCCATGTAGCTGGCGTAGAGGTCGCCCACCTTCTGACTCGCGCTACCGGCTGGCGCGTTGGCTTTGCTCGCCTCCTCGAACAACTCATGCAAGGCGTTGCGGCTGTTCTCCCGAAGCTCCTGGAACGCGCCCCAGCTGGAGGCGTCGGCGGGGATCTGCGCGGTCGCGAGCCATCCACCGTTCACGTAGCGGAAGAAGTCATCCTGCGGCCGCACGGAGTGGTCGAAGGTAGTGGTGTCGATTCCGCTGGACAGTTGCGCGGCGGCCGGTGTGACGAGCGCGCCGGCAAACAGGACGGCAACGCCGAGTCGGCTGACAGTCGAGAGGATGTGCTGGATCACGGTGGGCCTTTCCGAGTGAACGGGGGTGTCTGACGGCGTGCAGCTGCGTTGGATGCGAGGGGCAGTGGAGATTGCTTTGTAGGTGAACGAACGAGCCCGCGGAAGCGTTGCACATTGTCATGAAAAAGACAATCCGCATTCCCTCGAATCCATGGGTGGCGGGCTCATAGGTAGCCTCGGCTACACCAACCTCGCCCCCCAGCCTCTGCCCCCTTACATTCGCGAGGATCGCGTTCGTTGCCGAGACGAATCCGCCACAGTCCACTTCAGCGCTTCCGGGAGGCCACATGGATGAAAAATCGCTCTTCACGACGTTCTGGACGAACGAATCGAAGACCACCCGTAACGTGCTGGCGAGGATTCCGGAGGGGTCTGACTACCGCCCGGATCCGAAGTCGCGCACGGCGCACGAGATCGCGTGGCAGATCGTCTGCGAGGAGAAAATGCTGATCGAGGCGCTGGAGAGCGGCAAGGCGGAATGGGCGCCGCCGCCGATGCCAGCGACGATGAACGAAGTGCTCGAGGCGTATGAGCAGCAGAGCGCGGGGATGACCGAACGCTGGAACGCATTGCCCGCCGCTCGCTGGAACGGTACGCTCGAGTTCTTCGGCAGCCAGCGTCCCGCGTCGCCGATGGCCTGGAGCTTCCTCTTCGACATCATTCACCATCGCGGGCAGATCACGACGTACCTGCGGCCGATGGGATCGACCGTGCCGCAGATCTACGGGCCAAGCGGGGACGAGCCGTAACGGGTTCCTGCGCTCTTCTGGGCGAGGACTCCTCTCATGCGCACCATCGTCCATGTCGTCGTAGCAGCTGCTCTCCTGTGCAGCTGCAAGACCGTCGCTCGTCCGAGTGACCTGGTATCGCTCCAGCAGCAGGTAATGGAAACGGAGCGCGCTTTCGCTCTATCGATGACCGATCGCGATCACTCGGCATTCACTTCGTTCCTGGCTGACGAAGCCATCTTTTTCTCGGGTGATTCCGCAGTTCGTGGCAAAGCCGCGGTCGCGGCCGAGTGGAGGCGATTTTTCGAGGGGAAGGCTCCCCCGTTCTCGTGGGAGCCAGATCAGGTTCAGGTACTGGAGTCCGGAGAGCTCGCGCTCAGCACGGGGCCCGTGCTCGATGCCGAGGGCAAGGTCATCGGGCGATTCAACTCGATCTGGCGACGGGAGGCATCTGGCAAGTGGCGGATTGTATTCGACAAGGGCAGTCCTGTGTGCGCCGGTCCATGAACGCTAGCGCATACCCGAGGGATGCGCGACGTGAGGTCCTTTGACGTCACGGCTGTTCGGAAGCTGAGGGGCTCCGGAGCGGACCGAAGTCGAGTCGAATGCCACTAGCGTCGTGGGGTGAACAACAAAAGACAGAAGTGACAGAATCAACCGGCAACACGGCTAACACGCGCGACCGTCCAGCGTGCTCAGCGCTGGACGGTCGCGGGAGCGAAGGCGAATGCCACGCTCTCGATCACTGCACAACCGGAGATCAAGCGGACTCTGGCGGCAGTCATGGGATAATCAGGGCACCTTCGGTGTGCCGAGCGCCACCCCCGATGCGGTGGCGACGGTGCCTACCGCACCGTGATCGTGCCGGTCATCCGCGGGTGGATCGAGCAGAAGTAGGCGTACGTACCTGGCGCCGCAAAAGCACAAGTGTATTGCTGGCCCGTATCCAGCACCGGCGACGGCGTGAACCGTTTGTCGGTGCTCACGATCTGGTGCGGCACGTCGTCGTGATTGACCCATGTCACGCGTGTACCGGCGGGGACGGCGAGCGCCGTTGGCGCGAAGGTGAAGTTGTCGATGGCGATCTGGTTCGGGACTACCGGACGGGATGCCGCCCCGTTTCGGCGAGCATCCTCGTTCATCCCTACCATCCTCTGCGCGGCGCCCGCGGCGACACCGGAGAGCGTGGCATCCACCACCGCCAGCTCGTGCGTCCCCGCGACATAGTTCACGCTCGTCAACCCTAGATAATCGCGGAGCCGCTCCGCGGGCACGGTCAGGGGACCGGGCGACGGCGCGGTGCCCGGCGCTGGCTGGGGAAACGCGGTCGACAGGGCGGTGTGGAAGCTCATATGCCCCTCGATCTTCTGCGCCACCTGGTGAATGTGGCCGTTGAGCACGGTTACCGAGCCGAATCGACTGAGGTACGAGAGCGCGATCGCGCCATCGTCGGTGCCCCACCCCCATGTCGGATACACGGCCCAGAGCGGCACGTGCGCGAAGACGACTATCGGCGTACTGCTCGAGAGATGCCGCACGTCGCGCTCCAGCCACTCGAGTTGATCGCGCCCCAACTTCCCCAGGCCGCCCGGTTCGAGGTCGAGCACGTTGACCAATCCCACGAAGTGCACGCCTTCGTAGTCGAAGCTGTACCAGCCTCGGCCCGCTCCCTTTCCGTATCGCGCCAGATACGCCGCACCGCCGTCGCCGAGCACGTCATGCTCGCCCGGGACGTAGAACACGTGACCGGTCCTCGTCTTCGCCGTGCGAATCACTTGCTGCGCGGTGTCGAACTCATCGGGCTTCGATAGCTGGCTGATGTCGCCAGTGTGCAGGAGGAACGCCGGCTGTCTTGGTAGCACGCCAATCCGACGGATCGCCTCCTCGAGTGTGGCCGTCACGTTCATGTTGGCCGCCTTGTCGAACCCGATGTGACTGTCGCTGATCTGTACGAAGAAGAGCGTGCTCCTCGACACGGCACCGGTGATGTTTGTCACGCTGCCGAGGGCCCGTGAGCTCAGCACGCCCCCGCTGATCGTCCATAACATGCCCGTACCGGCCCAGGCCATGCACTTGAGAAAGCCGCGGCGATCGATCCCGTCGTCGCTGTGGTCCCGCGTGATGTAATCGGCCATGGAAATTCTCCAGGAGAGTGGCAACTATCGTCGAGCGCCTGCAACCAGACGCGCCCGGAGAACGAGACTGCATCGCCCCGAGATATATTCCCGCCCCCGCCCGGTACGGGGCCTCGCCGCGCGGGAATAAATCCACGGCTCGCGTGATCTCATACTGAGCCCGTCGGCGCGACACGACACGGCGCGGGCGGCGACGCTCGGCAAGACTGGAGCGTGGGACCGAGCCGCATCGTGCCAGACGGCGAGCACACCGTTCGGGGGATCCGTTGGAATCGAGCCAGGTCGCGCGTTTCGAAGCCGCAATGCTCCCGCATCTCGATGACGCGTACACTCTGGCGCGGTATCTCATGCGTGACCGGCACGATGCGGAAGATGCCGTGCAGGATGCCTACCTGCGCGCCCTGCGCCACTTCGGCGGATTCCGCGGTGGTAGTGGCCGCGCGTGGTTGCTCGCCATCGTCCGCAATGTGTGTCTCACATTGCTGCGAAAGCGTGGGCGTGAAGTGCGCGATACCGAGTTCAGCGAGGAGCTGCACAACGAGGCCGTGGACCAGGACGACCCGGAGACCGCGATGCTCCGCGGTACAACCCGGGACGCCGTACACCACGCGCTCGAGCAGCTCCCCGACGAGTTCCGCGAGGCGATCGTGCTTCGCGAACTCCAGGGGCTCTCCTACAAGGAGATCAGCGAGGTGGCCGCGGTCCCGGTGGGGACGGTGATGTCGCGACTCGCCCGCGCCCGGCAGCGCCTCCAGCTCACGCTGGGCCCCGACCTCGAGGAGATACGCTGACATGACCTGCGACGATTTCGAGTACCGGCTCGGCGCCTACGTGGATCAGGAGCTCGGGCCAGCCGCTCGCGGCGACATGGAGCAGCACCTCCAGGCGTGCCCGACCTGCCAGCTCCGGCACGAGCGTCAGCGCGCACTGAGCACCACGCTGCGCGAGAAGTTGCCCGCGTTCGAGGCGCCCGATCTGCTTCGCGCGCGAGTCACCCGCGCGATCCGCGCCGCGCACGTCGAGCGGGTAGACATGCAGGCACGACGGTGGCGGTGGGCGGCCATAGCGGCCTCCACGCTCTTCGCGATCACGGCGAGCTACGCGGTGCTCGGGCCTCGCCGTGCCGTACCACCGCGTAACACGCTAGCGCATGAGGTGCTGTCGAGCCATGTGCGATCACTCATGCCCGATCACCTGACTGATGTCGCATCGAGCGATCAGCACAACGTGAAGCCGTGGTTCGACGGACGGCTGGACTACTCGCCGCCCGTGTATGACATCGCGCCGCAAGGCTTCCCGCTCATCGGCGGCCGGTTGGACTACGTAGGCAACCGAGCGGTGGCCGCCCTGGTGTATCAGCGACGGAAGCACGTGATCAACCTCTTCATCTGGCCCGTGGAGCGATCGGACGAGCGCGCGAGGGAGATCACTCGTCAGGGATACCACCTGCTGCACTGGACGCGCGCCGGCATGACGTACTGGGCCGTATCGGACCTGAACGGCGATGAGCTGCGGGAGTTCGTGCGACTGGATCAGCAGATGGATTCGCTAGCGACATCGCGCGTGGACGGACAGTGACGACCTCACTTTCCGGCAGGTGAACGCGTCGTGAACAGTGAGGTGGTCTGGTTCAAGCGACCAGAGGCGCCGCGATGGCGTGCAACAGCCGGAGCGCATCTCGCGGATCGAGCCGCACCTGCAGCCCACGTTGCCCGCCGTTGATGAAGACGAGGTCGTGCGCGAGCGACTCCTGCTCCATGGCTGTTCGCAGCTCTCGAATCTGCCCGAACGGACTGATGCCACCGACCTTGTAGCCCGAGATCCGCTCCGCGTCGCCGGGCTTCATCATCTGCGCCGTCTTGCCGCCGAACGCCGCGGCCAGCTTCTTCATCGACACTTCTCGATCCGATGGAACGATCACACAAGCCGGCTTGCCGTCGACGAGTGTCATGAGCGTCTTGAGCACGCGCTCGGGCGGCTCGGCTAGCGCCTCGGCCGCCTGAAGGCCAACGCTCTTCGCGGTCGCATCATAGTCGTAAGTGTGAACCGTGAAGGCGATGCCGGCCTGCTCCAGAAAATGTGTTCCGCGCGTTACCCTGGACATGCATCTAGCCTCACCTTGCCGCTCAGGCATTCCCATCAGAAGCCGAAATCACGAAGTCTCTGCTGGCCGTCCGGTCTGCGCCCCGGAGGCCAATCGAAATCACGGTCCACCCCGGCGATAAGATACTCGTTGATGCTCTCGATGTGCCGGCGCCCCAGTTCATCTGACGATCAGGTCTACGATCAACCGAACGCGCGGGTGGCGGCAGACCAACAGTCGCCCACTCAGCCCCCGGCACGACCCGCCGAACGATCAGCCGGATGATCGAGCCCATCACGACCCGCCGGACCATCCACCGCCGCCACCTGGTCAATCCCGTTCCGC
>DATCXG010000549.1:0-7831 GCA_036565945.1 Gemmatimonadaceae bacterium | reverse complement strand
CTGTTGCTCACGGGCGGGGAGCCTCACGGAGGGTGGCAGAGTGAGACGGTGGAAGATCCGGTGATGGCGCCCGCCATCACTCGGACTATCAACGCGTCCGACCACCAGTCACGTATTGGACACTCGCGTCTTCGCCCAGCCGCCATGACTGCGGTACTGGTCACCCTGGGGGTAGCGGTCGCGGCCGGGGCCATGCGCGCCCGCGTAGCCCGTCCCGCGCCCGCGCGCGACGCGGTAGAGCAGAGCTCCGCGTCGCTGGTTTCGCGGCGCTTCTACGAGGAGGGGCTCCGCACCTACTATCAGGTTGACGTTCGTCGCTCAAACCAGTTCTTCCGTGCGGCGCTCAGCGAGGATTCCACCTGCGCCATGTGCGCTTACTACGCCGCGATCAGCGAGAGTGACGTCGACGTGTCGATGGCGCTCCAGCATTTCCGCATCGCGGTGCGTCTGGCGAACCGCGCGCCGGATCGCGAGCGACTGTACATCCAGGGCGGGTGGAACTGGTTTGTCGGCGAACCATTCAGGCTGTCGACTGCCGAGTCGCTGGCCGTTCGCGACCCGGACGACCCGGCGGCACAATTCGGGATGGCCCGGGCACTGAGTGACGCTGGCAGGTTCGAGCGGGCTGCGTCCTACTACCGGCGTGTGATCGAACTGGATTCGCTCGGTCTACATGGTCTGAGCCTGAGGTGTCTCGCGTGTGATGCTGAGGAGGCGCTCATTCGTACGTACTGGGCGGCAGATTCCTTCGCGGCCGCGGAGCGCGCGGCGCGCACCTGGATCCGTGCCCAGCCTCTCTCGTACAAGGCCTGGCACCATCTCGCCGAGACGTATCAGCGATTGGGTCGCCGGGGTGAGGCGCGTGCGGTACGCGACACTGCCATACGCTTGGTGCCGGCGGATGCCGCCGATGGGGATGAACGCGCGCTCGATGCAATTCGGAGTGGCGATTTCGCCGAGGCGGACGCGTACTTCACCATCCGGGCACGGGTGGGCGGCCCCAGCGTGCAACGTAGCGCCTTGTGGTGGCTGATCATCAGTCTGCGCAACCAGGGGCGGCTCCGCGAGGCGCTGGCCGCCGCGAAGCGCTATCGGTGGGTGGCCGGCAGCACTGTGGGTGGTGCATCGCCTGTCGCTTTCGCCGTCCCGATGGCGCAGGTCATGTTCGAGCAGGGCCGGTTTCGCGAGTCGGCCGCGCTGTTCGATTCGGTAGCGAATGAGCGACCGCGGCACACTGTGGGTCTGCCAGGAATCCGGGCACGCGAGCGCTGCTGGGCGTTGACGCACGAGGTCGAGTCACTCGCTGCATCTGGCGATACTGCGGCCGTCGCGGCACTGGCCGACTCCATCGAGCAGCTTGGCGCGCTGAGTGCGAGTGGAGGTAACCGCCTCCTTCACCACCACGTTCGCGCCCTCATGCTGAGAGCGCGCCACGACTGGCCCGCCGCGGAATCCGAGTTCCGCTTGGGCATCTACTCGGTTACCGAAGGCTACACACGCACGAATCTCCAGCTCGCACGAATACTCCTCGCCGAGCGCCGACCGCTCGAGGCTGTGGCGATACTCCAGCCCGCGCTGCGCGGATCGCTCGAGGCCAGCAACTACTTCGTGACGCGCACCGAGATTCAGGAAGCGCTCGGCCAGGCGTTCGACATGGCCGGGCAGCTCGACAGCTCGGCGGTATACGATCAACTGGTAGTGCGCGCGTGGGCGCAAGCCGATCCACTGTTCGCGGCGCGTGCGGGGGTGGCGCGCGCCCGGCTAGCCAGTGCGGAGCGGGTGTTGGTGAGAAGGTAAGTAGCGAGATGTAGCTGACCCAACGAGCCGCGACACTCACCCCACCACAGGTGCACTTCACCGCGCGACGCGCGGCATTCGCGGCAATTCCCTCGTCCGCGATATCTCGCCTACACAAATTGCGCAATAAATCCAGCGCAATTGTGCCATATCCCTTCTCAGGCGGGGTGAACCGATGCATCCAGCTGCATTGAACCTATTGGCTACCGGGAAGATCACGCGGGTGGCGTGTGTGCTCGGGATGGTGGGAGTGCTCGGTGTCCTGGCAGCCTGCGGCGACCAGGAACCCATCCGTCCCTCTCCGCAGTTGACGCTTGCCCCGCAGCTGGTGCGTGCACAATCGCAGAACGTGGTGGAGGGACAGCAGGTCTTCCGTTACGAGACATTCGGTGACGAGAAATTCTGGACCGACACGCTGCACATGAACGAGGTGATCGAGAGCGCGGTGAGCCCGGCAGTGGCGCTGTCTGTCGGCCTGAAGGTGGATGCGGCCGCGCTCCCTCAGGCTGTCGTCGCTGCCATCCAGCGCAACGAAGTCGACCTCAACGACCCTGCCACCACGGTACTTCTCCTGAAGCTCAACGCGGTGGTCGGTCTCCAGGCGGAGGTGGACGACGACAATCACATCGCGAGGGTAGGTGTGACGTGCGCGCTCTGCCATTCCACGGTCGACAACTCCTTTGCGCCGGGGATCGGCCAGCGCCTCGATGGCTGGCCCAATCGGGACCTCGATCCCGGCGCCATCATCGCGCTCTCGCCAGCGCTGACCGCGGCACAGAAGGCGGTCTACAATTCCTGGGGACCGGGGCGGTACGATCCTCGTTTCAACTTCGACGGGCAGAATGGTCCGGTGCTGATCCCACCCGCGTACGGTCTCGATGGCATCCACAGCGTGACCGTTACTGGCGACGGGCCGGATCTCAAGTACTGGAACAGGTACGTGGCCATCACGCAGATGCATGGCCAGGGCAACTTCGTGGAGCCCCGCCTGGGCATCAGCGTTCATCAGTCTCCTGATCTGGTGGCCCCTCATGTGGGCGCGCTCCAGGCCTACCAGCTCAGCCTGCAGGCGCCGACCCCGCCCGCGGGGAGCTTCGATGTTGCGGCGGCGGAGCGTGGGCGGACCGTGTTCAACGGGGCGGGCCAGTGCTCCGCCTGCCACTCGGGAGCCACCTTCACAGATGCCAACCAGCGGCTGCACGACCCGTCGAGGTTCTTCACCGATCCAACCTATGCGCTACGTAGTGCCACTAAGATGTGGAGGACAGCACCGCTGCGCGGCGTGTGGCAGCACGCGCCCTACTTCCACGATGGGAGCTCGCCCACACTCGCGGCTGTGGTGGATCGGTACGATGAGAACTTTCACCTGCAGCTCACCGAGCAGCAGAAGGCCGATCTCGTGCAGTACCTGCTATCACTGTAGGCCCGGCCCGCAGCGGCTCCGCGGCGGCCCTGCAAGCAACTTGAGAGCGACCTGCCGCGGGGCGGAGGGCCGGCGGCGCTCAGGCGCCATCGGCCCCCGTCGTGCTCTGCCGAATATTTCGGATGGCGGCCAGCGCGTCGGGGGCCCACTTGCTCAGGAGTGGCGGCGGGCCGACGCGATGGAGCTTGTCGGGATTCAAGACGCGGTACACGGCGGTGATCAGGTCGCCGTCTGTAGCGAATGAGGTGGTGAACAACGTCAGCTCGTCGGCGAGGGTCAGCACCGCCGGCTCGCCGTTGATGGAAGCGATGCGATGCGTGACCAGCCCACGCCCCATGCGCTGGAACCCGGCGGCGAGCTGCGCCACGCGTTCCGCGCCGTGCACTACTGCGCGGACGGCAGGAGCCTTGCCGCCGCCATCGCTGACCCACACCACGTCGTCGCTGAAGAGCGAGATGAGCGTCGCCTTGTCCTCCGCCGCGAGTGCCGTGACGAAGCGACCGACGAGGCGCTCTTTCGCGTCCGGCGGCACGGCCACTCGCGGCGTCTCGCGTTGCACACGCTCGCGCGCACGATGCACGATCTGGCGAGAGGCCGCCTCGGTCTTCTCGAGCGCCGACGCGATCTCCGCGTAGCTGGCGTCGAACACTTCGCGCAGGAGGAAGGCGGCTCGTTCTTCGGGGGCGAGTCGCTCGAGCAGCACCAGGAACGCCATCGACAGGTCGGACGCGAGCTCGGCGGATCGGTCGGGGGAGAGCGACGGCGTGGTGGCGATGGGCTCGGGAAGCCAGCTCCCCTCGTACATCGCTCGCTCCGTTGCCGCGCGTCGCAGTCGGTCGATCGAGATGCGCGTCACCACGGCTACCAACCAGGCTTCGGCGGAGAGGACTCGTTCGGGCGCGCTGGCGTGCCAACGGAGGTAGGTTTCCTGAACCGCATCTTCCGCGTCCTCCGCCGAGCCGAGCATCCGGTAGGCTATACCGAAGAGGCGGCCGCGATGGCGCTCGAGTACGGCGACACGATCGGCGGAGGCGTGGGACTCGGTCATACTGAAAAGGTAGCCGAACTACTCGCTGCCGCGTGGCAGCCCACCTCCGTCGGCCTTCGAGCGTGAGGCTCAATTCAGAAGCGTGATGCGGTGGGCGACACGTCGGCCGAGGCCCATGCGCGGCGGAGCTCCGCGGCCACACGCTCTGCCTCGCCTGTCTGCCCCTGTGCGCGTAGCGCTTCGGAGAGCCCCATCAGCGACCAACCGTTCCGCGGGAACCGCTCCAGATCATCCCGGTAAACAATCTCCGCCTCGGCGGGACGACCGGCAGCGAGCAATGCCGCGCCGAGGTCGTGTCGCACTGGCGTGGTCCACTCGGGCGGCTCGCCGTAGGTGAGGCCGTCCTCGATCGCCGCCCCCTTCTCGAGGTGCGCGATCGCTTCGTCGTGCTTGCCGCGTTTGCTGGCGATGCTACCAGCGAGGACGTGCTCGGCGATGCTCAGCACCGGGGGCGATTCATTGAACTCGAGCTTCACACCGGCCAGGCGAGGGTCCGCTGCCGCACTGTGCACGTGGGCGAGCTCGGCGTCCGCTTCCTGTAGCTTGCCCTGGGCGGCGAGCGCTCGGCCGCGAGCGTAGTGCCACATGGCGCGGGCGTGCGGAAGATCTTCCCGCGGGGCGGGAGAGCGAAGAATCTCATCCCAGTGGCCGAATCGCACGCGGAGCTGGAGTGGCCGGGTTACGTGCTGCTGCAGGAACGCCATGCCTGGCGCTCCGAGCATCTCTTGCGGCACCACCGACGCGAGCTCGTCGGCCGCCTGGATTGCCTGCTTGCTGCGACCCGCCATCGCTGCGGCGAACGCCATGAAGTCGTAGTTGTGCGGGTAGTAGCCCGCCGTGTAGACGGTGACCCCCGGCTGCTGATCGCGGATGTACGTCTGGTCGGCGTGCACTGCGTGCTCGTTGGCCTTTATCGCGTCGAGGTAGCGACCCACGCGGACGTAGATGTGACCCGGCATGTGCACGATGTGGCCGGCTCCGGGCATCAGTGCCGCGAGTCGCTCGGCGCAGGGCACCGCGCGATCGGGGTGAGCGGCCTCCACGGCGTGGATGTAGAAGTGGCAAGCGCCCGGGTGCTTCGGGTTTGCGGCAACTACCTGCTCGAGTCGCGAGAGTGCGCCCGCCATGCCCGGCTGCAGCTCGCCATCGCTGGTCCAGTAGTTCCAGGGCCTGAGGTCCATCAGCGACTCGCTGTAGAGAACGGCCACATCCTGATCGGTGGGATACGCCCGTGCAACCTCGGCCATGGCAGTGGCGTACGCGGAATCGAGGGAAGCTCGACTGGCTGTCGCGCGCTCCGGATCTGCATAGCGGGCCGCGAGTGCATCGATCAACGCGCGCTCGATCTCGGATGCATGCGAGCGCACCGCCAGCGCCCGCTGCAGCGCTGCGTGAGCCGCGACGCCACCGGCCGAGTCCATCGGGGCATTGATGTTGGGCCCCCAGGCGAGCGCCTCACCCCAGAAGCACATGGCGCAGGTGGAGTCGAGCCGCTGCGCCTCGCGGAAGGCTCGAATCGCCTCCGAGTGGTTGAAGGCGTAATAGAGACGCAGGCCCTGGTCGAAGTAGGCCTGCGCCGCGGGCACGCCCGTGGTGACCTCGTAGTGGTGGTCGCCCAGGTTGTCGTAGAGGGGCGCAGAGTCGGCTGGTGCACCCGCGGTCTGCCCGAGCAAGGTGAGGGCGAGAGTGAGGGGGGACGAGAACATGTTCACACCTCCTCCAGCGGCGACAGACGGGTCGCCCCTGAGTGTCCGGATGCCGGCTGAATACCGGGGAAACCACTTTAGAAGGAGCCCGCGGAACTGTCAACACGCGGCATTGACGAGGCTGACCCTGGGCCGTGGCTCTCCGAGGAGCGTGATAGCTGATGGCGTCTCGAGGAGATCAGGCCCGCCGCCAACCTCCGGCCGCACTCATCCACGGTGACCAGTCGCCCCCCGTATGGCTGGCGAGCGGACAGCAATCTGTACATCATCCAATCCAGTGCAGAGCTGGTCGCGGCGGCCGTGAATGCGGCACGATGTTCATCGCTCGCGGAGCCCTTCGTCATTTCAGGAGCATGAGGTGGGTGAGATAATTAGCGACGGCAAGTCCGCGTCTTACGCGTCGAAGTCCGACGATGATGCAAGCATCAACCGAGCGCTGGAGCGGCTCAGGGCCATCCTCGTACCAGGGGAAGCGCTGCAGGCTTTCGCGGTGCAGCGCCGGCTGTTCGCCCTGACGCATCGGCGCGTGCTCGTGGCGGCGACGAGCGGGCGTCTCATCACCGTCTCCCGCGGGCTCTTCGGTGGATTCACTCCGCATGACATCCGCTGGCAGGACATCACCGATGCGAGTCTGCGCGTCGGGACATTCGGAGCCGACCTTACCATAGCGTCGCACGGAAGCGAGGATCTCGCTTCTGTGGAGCGTGTCTCGAACAGCGTGACTGTGACCGGACTGCGTGAGAAGCAAGCGGGAGACGTGTACCGCGTGTGCCAGACGCAGGAGCAGGCGTGGCGCGAGAAACGCCGGGTCAGGGATCTCGACGAGCTGCGCGCGAGGTCGGGTGGGATTCAGCTCGGCGCGTCGATGAATGCCGCTGGGCAGGCCGCCGGGGACGACGATCCCGTGGTGCGTCTGCGGCGCGCGAAGGAGATGCTCGATAATCACCTGATAACGGACTCCGAGTACGAGTCGATCAAGGCGAAGATAGTGGACAGACTCTGAAGGGCGGGATCCGGAGGTTCAGTGTCACGACCGTATCTCCCATGCTGGTGCGCGTGAATGGGTGCGGTGCAGTTCTTCCGGCCCGAGCATCCGAGCGTGTTCAACCTGTCACACCGCGCGACCCCGCACGTCTACCTGGGCAGTACCTGATCACCAGGAGTTAGACGTGCGTATATTCGTTACCGGAGCCACTGGCGTCGTGGGTCGCCGGGCGGTTCCCATGCTCATCGCCGAGGGACACCAGGTAGTCGCGGCCGGCCGCAATCTCGAGCGGCGCGCCGCGTTGGAGCGCGCTGGGGCGGCGGTGGTGACCCTCGATCTCTTCGATCGCGCAGCCGTCCGCCGCGCGATAGCGGGACATGACGTGGTGGTCAATCTCGCTACCCACATGCCACCTACCACGCTGCGGACCATGCTCCCGGGCGCTTTTCGGGAAATGGATCGCGTTCGCCGGGATGGATCCGCGATTCTCTCGGGGGAGGCTGCGGCCTGCGGCGTGGAGCGCTTCATCCAGGAGTCGTTCGCGCCCATCTACGCCGACGGGGGCGACGCATGGCTCGACGAGTCGGCCCCGGTGCGGCCGGCTCGGTATAATCGCACCATACTCGACGCCGAGCGCTCGGCGGAGAACTTCAGCGGTGACGGAGGCACTGGGATAGTGCTCCGCTTTGCCGCCTTCTATGGGCCAGATGCCTGGCACCTGCACGACATGCTGAAGATGACGCGCAAGGGATGGGCTCCGCTCCCCGGTGCCGCGAACGCGTACTTGTCGTCGATCTCGCATGATGATGCGGCGAGCGCGGTCGTGACTGCGCTCGGGGTACCGGCGGGCATCTATAACGTGTGCGACGACG
>DATCXG010000541.1:0-3014 GCA_036565945.1 Gemmatimonadaceae bacterium | reverse complement strand
TGTTGTTGAAATCCCCGGTTGGCACCGTCGCGCCACCGGCGAAACCGAAGTGCGTCACGGGATAGACTGACTGCGCGTGCAGCGCGGGCGTGCCGGCGCACAGCGCGAATGCTACGGCAGTCGCACTGGACAACAGGTACTTCATATCACACCTCCTCCGCATCATTAACTGTGGCGTTTCGTCCGCGGCTCGGCGAACGAATGCATCGCACCACCTGAAAGAGCATGAGCCGTGCCCTCTGCTCGAGCAGAATGCGGTGTGCTGGCGCGCAAACACGAAGCCGCCCCGCTCAAAGTGGGCGGGGCGACTGGTAGCAGCGTCGTCCAGTGTGCCGATGGATGGTGATCAACTGCCTCCGAACCGGAGGCCGAAGCTGACCGGGAAGAACTTCGCGCTGCCACCGCTGGCGAACACGTTATGGAACCGCGCCTCGCCAAAGGTCGAGAAGCCGGACAACCGGTAGATGACACCGGCCCCGAGGTTGAGCCCGAAGTCCGTCGAGCTGCCACGCGAGGTCTGCTCTTGCGTGGTCGTGGAGGTGGCCGTGACATCGCCGAAGTGATAGACGCCGATCCCGCCGATGATGTACGGCGTCCACGGATTCGGCGTGGTCGTGGTCGATGGACGGAAGTGCCACACCGCATCACCCGTCAGCTGGTAGACATTCCGGGTGTCCGTTTTCACGTCGGGCTGGCCCGGAATGGTCACGGTCTTCCCGCCCAGATCGCTGTACGCCAGATCCGCGCGAAATCCGAGCGGCGTCTGCGGCGTGGTCCAGTCGACCAGTCCTTCGACGTTCCAGCCGGTCCCCTGCGCGTCACCCAGATCGCCCATCGGGAACGTGGCACCCGCGGCGATACCGAAGCCGAGTGGGTACGGCTCATTGCCCACCGTCTGTGCGTGGAGAGCCGTCACACATAGCGGCGTGATGGATGTGAGAACAGCCAGGCCAACGACGATTCGCTTCATGATGCGACCTCCGTCAGAATTTGTGTGTGAAGAGGTCGGTTCTATTCGCATTTCCCCCATCACCGAGCCCCGATCGTCCATGCGAGGAGTAGCGTGCACTTCAATCAGTACTCCATGAAGGAGCGCATCACTCGTGCCATGCCGACCGGCGGACAGCAAGCCGCGCCGAGCACTGCTCGGCGTCATCGTCATCGACTGAAAAAACAAAACTGCCCCACCTCGAAAGGTGGGGCAGTCGAGTACTGCAGAGTACGACGGCGGGTTTAGAACGTGACGCCGAAGCGCAGTGGGATCGTGCGCGTCGGTGTGCCCTCGGTCGAGATGCTCTGCCAGTCGGCCTCGATGAAGGTGCCGAAGCTCGACAGGTGGAAGTTGATTCCGGCACCCAGGTCATAGCCGAACTTGGTCGTACCATCGAAACCGGTGGACGACATGTGGAACATGCCGATGCCCCCGGTGATGTAGGGGCTGATGACCGGCGTCGGGAGCTGGTAGATCGCGTTCACGATACCGCCGAGGGTGCTCGAGTTGCCGTCGACGCTGATCCCCTGCTGATCCTTGAAGCCGAAGCGCTGATACTGCAGCTCCCCACGGAACGAGATCGGCATCGCGGGCAGATGGAGCCCCACCATACCCGACAGGTTGTACCCGGCGTTCACGAAGTCCGAGTAATCGCCGTTCGCGACACTCAAACCACCGGACACGCCAAAGCTCAGCGGATTCACTGACGGCACCTGCGCCTGGGCGGCCGCTGCACTCGCGGCCAGACCCATCGCTACCGCGACACTCCACAACGAGCGCTTCATACGATTCTCCTAGGAATTGTTGATCGATCGACGTTACGTACTGCCTTCGTGCGCTCTAGACGACCGAAGCCGGCGCTCGTTAACATCGAAAAACCGAAACAATCCCGAATCGTAGAAATTCGCTGTGCCCTACGCGGCCACCTCCAGCTCGCCCGCGCGAAGCATGCGGCTCACACAGACTTCCGCGCACGCGAAGCGCCGGGCGCAGCCCAGACAGTCGCGACGCACCTTCTCCGGATAACACGCGCGGTCCGCGACCGCATAGCCTAGCGCCTCGAAGAACTGGGGTGTGAGCGTGAGCGCGAACAGCTCGTCCGTGCCGCGCACTCTGGCCAGCTCCTCCACTGCGTGGACGATCGATCGCCCGACGCCGCACCCCTGCGCCTCCGCGGCGACCGCCACCGAGGCGACCTCGGCGAGCGACGGCGAATATTCCTTGAGCGCACCACAGGCGACCACTCGCCCGCGCTCGTCCACGCCCACCATGAAGTTGTGCAATGCGAGGGCGATCGACTCCCGGCTCACGGGAAGCATCACCCGCGCTGCCGCGAACCCGTTCACGAGCGCGACGATCGCGTCCGTGTCCCGCGCGTGCGCGGGACGCACGATGATGGCATCACTCATTGCAGTGCGTCCTCCAGCAGCGCGAGCCCGCGTGCAAGCTCGGCCCGCGTGGCGATGAGCGGCGGCAGGAGCCGCACCGTGTGCTCGCCCGCCGTGCACAGCAGCAGTCCGCTGTCGAGCGCGCGGGCGACGACGTCCCCCGCCGGCTGCGTCACGTCGAGCCCCCAGATGTAGCCGATGCCGCGCACCGCTCGAATCCGCTGCGTGCGGCGGGCCATCTCTGAGAGCGTGCTCTCGAGCCACGCGCCATTCTCGCGCACCCGCTGCAACAGCGTGGGCTCGGCGAGGCGCTCGAGCACATACAGCGCAGCGCTGGACACCAGCGGTCCGCCTCCGAACGTCGAACCGTGATCGCCTGGCTGCATCGCGCGCGCGATCTCCTCCGAGACGAGCACCGCACCCACGGGCAGCCCACCGGCGAGCGGTTTGGCCAGCGTCACGATGTCGGGCTCGATCCCCGCGCGCTCGTACGCGAACAGCCACCCGGTGCGTCCCAGCCCGCACTGGATCTCGTCGAGAATGAGCGCGACGCCCCGCTCCCGCGTGAGCTCGCGCAGCGCGCGCAGAAAGCCCGCGTCGAGCACGCGCACGCCGCCCTCGCCTTGCACAGGCTC
>DATCXG010000529.1:0-2306 GCA_036565945.1 Gemmatimonadaceae bacterium | reverse complement strand
GGCCGGCGGGTGGGGTTGGCCGGCGAGTACGAGCCTCACGAACTCGTCTTCGTCCTCGACCGCGAAGGCCCAGTTGAAGAGCTTCTCGTAGCCGAGGGTGGTCTGCGGCATGGCGCCGAGTGCCCTGCCGCACGCCGAGCCGGCGCCATGCCCGGGCCAGAGCTGCAGGTAATCTGGGAACGCCGCGAATCGACGCAGTGACCGGAAGAGCTCACGCGCTCCAGCCTCCATCGTGCCGGCGATGTTCGCCGCTCGCTCCAGCAGGTCGGGGCGGCCCACGTCGCCCACGAAGATGAAGTCGCCGGTCAGCGCCCCCATCGGCTGATCGCCCACTGCGGTATCGGTGACAAGAAAGGTGATGTGTTCGGGTGTATGTCCCGGCGTATGAACTACATCCACACGCACGGCGCCAATCTCGAAACTGGCTCCGTCGCGTAGGAGCTCGGCTCCTTCCCGCGCGGCGAAGGCGTACTTCCAGGCCTCGTCCCCCTCATTGGAGAGCAGCAGCCGGGCGCCCGACTCTCGGGCGAGTTGCAAGCTCCCAGACACGAAGTCGGCGTGGATGTGGGTCTCGGTCACGTGGGTCAGTCGCACGCCCTCGGCGGCCGCAGCCACCAGGTATTGCTCCACATCGCGGTTCGGATCGACCACGAGCGCCGCTCCCTCTGCGGTGCACCCGATCATGTAGCTTGCCTGAGCCAACGACTCGTCGTAGAAGCGCCTGAGGAACATGGGCTCGCCCTGGGTTGAAGCCGCTCAGCGTTGCGCGCCGTGTCGACGCGAGTAGTCGATTGCCATGCTGCCAAGCTCCGGGTTGCGTAGCCCCGCGCGTTGCGCGAGCTGCAGCGCTTCCGCGAGTGGTTTTCCCTCGTCTAGCGCGAAGTAAGGGAGCAGGAGCGCGCCCACACGGTTGGAGCTGGCGCAATGCACGAAAATGGGGCGAAGCTGAGTGTCGCGCATCAGTTCGCGAAAACGGTCGAATGTAGCGTCGCGAAGAGTGGGCTGGGACACCGGGAGCGCCACATAATCGAGGCCCGCCGCTCGTACCGACGCCGGCTCGTCGTAGTCCCGCGGCTCTGCTGGCGTCCGCAGGTCGATCACCGTTCGGTAGCCCGCTCGGGCAAGCCCTGACCATGCCTCCTCGGGCGGCTGGCCCGCGGTGGCTACACCTTCAATTGGACATGCGGAATAAGGAATATCTTCCAGCACGCCCACCAGTGGATTCTGGATACTCACGAGTCCCTCCGTAGCTGCTCGCGCAACCAAGATGCCACAATAATGGCGCAAGGTGAATGGGTGCGTTGTTCTCGCGTTTGCCGTCGTGCATCATTCGGCCTGGCGGCGCTCGATTCTGGCTCCGTCATCTCTCCGATTATCGGTGCATGACAAGATCACTCGCGGCTCTCGTACTCGCGCTCGTCTTCTCGGCTACCGCTCCAGCCCGTGCGCAGCAACTCACGCTCCCGCACCTCGACTGGCAAACGGTACGAACTCCACACTTCACCGTGCACTACCCAGCGGCTGCCTCGGTCTGGACGCTCGACATGGCCACGCGCCTCGAGTCCGTGTACGAGGCCGTATCGCTGCTCGTGGGGAGCGCGCCCGAGTCGCGCATCACGGTGATCGTCGAAGACCCTGGTAACGAGTCCAATGGCTTCGCACTCCCGCTGCTTCGCGACCCGGTGATCTTCGTCTGGCCCACGCCGCCGGGTCCACGCACGGGGATCGCGGACAGCCGTGGTTGGGCGGAGATCCTCTCGGTTCACGAATATGCGCACATAGCTCATCTCACGCGCCCCACGCGCAATCCGCTACGCCGCTTCATCTCGGGCTTGTCGCCCGTGAGGCTCGGGCCACTGGTGCTGAAGTCGCCGCGTTGGGTGAGCGAGGGGTATGCTACGTGGGTGGAAGGTAAGCTCACCGGCTCGGGGCGCCCGCACAGCGCGTGGCGCGCGGCCGTGCTCCGGCAATGGGCGCTCGAGGGGAAACTTCCCACTTACGGGCAGTTGAGCCATGACCGGCGCTTCAACGGCGGTGCGATGGCATATCTGGCGGGGTCGGCGTACCTCGAATGGTTGGCGGATCGTTCGGGAGACTCGAGCCTCGTGCACGTATGGCGGCGTATGAGCGCTCGACGGAACCGTTCGTTTGACGAGGCGTTCGCTGGGGTGTTCGGAGGATATCCGCAGGATCTTTACGGGCGCTTCACCGCGGAGCTCACGGGGCAGGCGCTGGAGGCTGAGCGGGACGTACACACGGCGCTCGGCGCCTCCGCCCCGGACTCCGGCGTGGGCCGCACGGTGCAG
>DATCXG010000525.1:0-2050 GCA_036565945.1 Gemmatimonadaceae bacterium | reverse complement strand
AGCGACGGGTCGTCGGCGAGGAAGTAGTGCAGCCCGCTCCACACGTCCAACCCCTTCCGTGCCGCCTCGGCGATGGTATCGCGCCAGGCAGAGGGGAGCTGGCCGCCCGTCGGTGCCACGCCCACGAGAAGTGCCGTGGGTCCTAGCGCGAGCGCCTCCTCCAGAGTGGCAACCACCGGGATGTCGCCGCCGAACCCCAGCACGGACTGGGAAGTCTGCCCGGCGCGGAGGGAGTCGAGGACCGCCACCACGCGCTCCGGAGAGTAGCGGATGCAACCGTTGGCAGTCTTGGATGTGATCGGGCCGAATGCGCCTTCCGCGAGGGCGACGAAGCGGGTGGAGGGCTCCATCCGCAATGGGAGCGAGGGGTCCACCAGGGTCTCTGCGCGGGCCGGTTCAGACATTTCCATTCATCGAGGTCAGGTCGGGAAGGGCCGGCGCGGGCGCGCGGCAGCCACGCTCGAGGACGCTGGTCGGTTCCTTGTGGAATAGTTCCATATTGTGCAACTCAGTTGCAACTTATGGTAAAAATTACGCCGGTTCGCGGCGGCACGCAAGCAGCCAGAGCCGCAGCCCCCGACTCTACGATGCTGCGCAGAGGCATGCAAGATGAGGGCGGACAGCGCGGCGACGCGAGGATGGGGCATGGTCAAACGTGGAACCGCCGGCGATCGCGATCGCCGGCGGTTCCATGTATCGATCGGAGCCCGTCACGCCTCAGGCGTTGCGGTCGATGCACGCCCCCGCGGTGTCGTTCGGGTTGTTCTTCTCCGCTTCCGGCACGGGGAAGTTCATATCGCTCCCGTAAGAGCCGCCATCCAGGAAATCGCCGTTCGGGAAGACGGTGTTCGGGGCACGGTCGTACTGACGCACGAGCCGCCGCATATCCCCGAGTCGATGCCCGCGCGAGAAGAGCCAGAAGGCACGCTCGTGGAAGAGCTGATCCACTCGAGCCTCGGGAGTTCCTGCATCACCCAGCGCTGCGAGGCCCGGCACGGTGGCGCGGAGGTCGTTGAGCGTGGTCAGCGCCGCTGCGGGATCAGGCACCTGTAACGCCGCCTCCGCCTCGATGAGCCGCGCCTCGTCTCCCGAGACGATGGTCACAGACGCGTCGGCCGTGGGCCAGAGGAGCTGGACGTAGAGCGGCATCGCCGATCCGTTCTCGAAAACGGTCGACTGCGCGACGCCAGCCGCCACACACTCGGCGCTTCCGCCCGCGCACACCGGTACACGTGGATCACCCGCCGTGGCGAAATCGATGCCCACCCCACCCTCACCGGCGCTCACGGTGTAGCGACGCACGTTGTTGTTGAAGTCCCAGATGGTGTTCGACATCGTCGTCTGCGACTGCTCCATCTGGTACGCAAAGTCGGTGGGAACACCTGCCACCGCGTCGGCCGCATCGGCCGCACGGTCCAGGTTGAGTAGAATGCGGCCACGCGTCACCTGCAGCGCGTATTTCACGCGATTGTCGTCCGTAGAGCTCCCACTGATGAGAGCGAGCCCCGAGTCCGCGTGGGCGAGCGCCATGGTCAGCGTCTCCTGCGTGGTCATCGGCCCACCGAACACCGGAGTTCCATCCTCCACGGTGCTGAAGGGCATCCCGCTGCAGAAATTCTCGGCGACCATGTTCTCCATGTACGCTTCCACGAAGTACATCTCGGCCGCCTGCCAGCTCGGCGCGTCGGGGCTGAACTGCCTGAGGAGATCGATCGTCTGCTTCGCCGAGAGCCGCGCACGGTACACATTGCGGGTCGCGTCCAGTAGAAAGGAATTCCGCGCAGTGACGTTGCGCTGGTCGGTCTCGTCGCGGTCCAGGTAGCTATCGCCCGAGCGCCACTCGTCGGACAACAGACCACTGAGGAGAAAGAAGCTCTCCGCTCCAGTAGTGGCCTGGTTCAGACGCGCGATGGTTCCGAGTCGCACCGACTCCACTCCCTGCGGTGTGGAGACGTCGGACGGGTTGATGATGTCCGGGTCGGTGACGTCGAGGACCTTCTCCACCGAGCAAGCGGAGAGGGATATCGCAGCCAGGGCGGCTGTCGCTGCG
>DATCXG010000514.1:0-7872 GCA_036565945.1 Gemmatimonadaceae bacterium | reverse complement strand
CGCGGGCCGAGCGGGCAAAACGCTCTTCCGCTGGCTTGGACAGGCTGGTGTCGATGAGCCCACTTTCCGCGAGCGGGTGTACATCGCTGCTGTGACCAGATGCTACCCGGGGCCGAGCCCCAGCGGTCGTGGAGACCGCGCTCCATCGCGGCGCGAGCGCGAGAACTGCAGTGTGTGGCTCGATGCGGAGCTTCGCATCATCCGGCCGCCGCTGTTGATCCTCGTGGGGCGATTGGCCATCGACCGGTTCCTCGGCACTGGAGCGCTAGATGAGCTGGTGGGCAGGTCGCACGTGGTCAAGCATGTGGGTGGCGAGTCGCTCGCCATACCGCTGCCGCACCCCTCGGGGGCGAGTAGCTGGGTCAACGTGTCGGAGCACAGAGTACTGCTCGATCGCGCCCTCCAGCTTCTGGGGCGCGAGCTCTTCGATCTCGGCGTGGGCGCGGGGCCCGGGCCGGCGGAGCGGAGCGCCTGATGCGCTCGCTCGTTCTGGTACTCTCCTTGTACTTACCGGGAGGGGGTGGAAGCCAATGGAGCGACTCGTGGGCGTCGCGCGACAAGTTGAAGCATTTTTTTGTGTCGGCGTTCGTCCAGAGCGTGAGCTACTCCGCGCTGCGCACCGCGCGCGTGGAGCGCGGCAGCGCGCTGGCCGCGTCGTCTGCGCTGACTCTCGTGGTGGGGGTTGGGAAGGAGGTGCACGATAAGCGCTCTGGCGAGAATTTCAGCGTGCGCGACCTCGCGTGGGACGCGGCCGGCGCTGGCGCGGCGGCCGCTCTGCTCGATCGGACGCGATGAACACGCGCCGCGTGTAGACAGTGTGGCGCTCGCCCTACTCGCCGCGCGCCGCCCGCCCTATATTCATGGCGAGCCGCCAGGCGGGGTCACAACCCGATTCTCTCACCCCGAGACCAGCATGAGCGATACCGGGAGCACGCCAGCCAGTACATCTGAAGTCGCCACCGAACGCCGGTCGAACGATGCGCTCCGGGCGCTCGTAAAGGAGATGCTGGACAGGGTGCGCGAGCTGAACAGCCACGCGGCGGCGTGGGCACCGGGTGAGCGGGCGCAGGCGGAAAGCGAGTTGGAAGCCATCATGAAGCGGGTGCGCCGCGAGGCGAGTCACACGCCCGACAACACATAGCGGCAGGGGCAGGCCGTGGAGGCGTAGACGAATGAAAGCGCGTTCGAAATTCGTGGTCGTCGGAGCCATTGTGCTGGGTACCTCCGGGTATCTGATGACGAGCTCGATCAAGGAAACGGGGACCTACTATCTCACGCCCACCGAGTTAGCCTCCAAGGTTGCCTCCGACCCGTCTTTCTACGGGACCGGCGTGAAGGTGGGTGCCCGTGTCGTGCCGGGCTCGATCGTCCGCGAGCCGGGCGGCCGGTCGATGGACTTCCAGGTCACCGACGGCGCGCGAAGCTATCCGGTGAGCTACCACGGAATCGCCCCCGACACCTTCACTGATGGTGTGGACGTGGTGCTCGAGGGGCGGCTCGACCACAACGGCACCTTTGCCGCGACCACCGTGCTGGCCAAGTGCGCGTCGCGCTACGAGAACGCCCCCGAGCGGTACCCGGGCGCGCCGGGCAACCAGAGCGCAACGTCCGGGGCTGCACGCATATGATCCTGGTTGGCGAGCTGTCGCTCTGGGTGGCGCTACTCATGGCGGCATGGGCAGCTACAGCAGGTTTTGCCGGCGCATTCACCCGGCGCGCGGAACTGGTGGCCAGCGCGGAACGCGCTGTCTACGCCATGTGCGGCTTCGTCATCCTGGCCTCGCTGGGGGTCTGGACCGCGCTGCTGAAATCGGATTTCTCGTTCGCGTTCGTCGCTTCGTTCACGAGCGCCAACCTTCCGACGGTCTACAAGCTCACCGCTTTCTGGGCGGGGCAGGCCGGGTCGCTCCTGTTCTGGGTACTGATCCTCTCCATCTATTCCGCAATCGCCGTCTACACTGGGCGTCGGAACAGCGCACTCATGCCCTACGTGATCCCCACGCTCGGGGCCATCGCGCTGTTTTTCATCCTCACCATCGTCTTCGGCGCCAGCCCATACGAGCGACTCGGTTGGATCCCGGCGGATGGACGTGGGATGAATCCGCAGCTCCAGAACCCGGGAATGGCCGTGCACCCGCCCAACTTGTACCTGGGCTACATAGCTACTTCCGTCCCGTTCGCCTATGCAGTTGCGGCGCTGATCACTCGCCGGCTCGACAACGAGTGGCTCACCTCGGTGCGCCGCTGGGTGCTGGTGAGTTGGTTCTTCAACACCGTCGGCATCATCGTAGGCATGTGGTGGGCGTACATGGAGCTGGGTTGGGGCGGATACTGGGCCTGGGACCCGGTGGAGAATGCATCCTTCCTGCCATGGCTCATCAACACGGCCTTCCTGCACTCGATCATGGTGCAGGAGAAGCGCGGGATGTTGCGCAAGTGGAACGTCACCCTGGTAGTGTCGGCGTTCCTGATGTCGGTGTTCGGCACGTTCATCACGCGCAGCGGCGTGATCTCGAGCGTCCACGCCTTCGCGCAATCGTCGGTGGGTTACTGGTTCCTGGGCTTCCTGATAGTGGCCATAATTGCCACCGCGTATCTGGTCAGCACCAGGCTCTCCGATCTGCAGTCGAAGGCCGAGCTGGAGAGCATGGTCAGCCGCGAGGCGAGTTTCCTGTTCAACAATCTGCTCCTCGTGGGCATCGCCTTCTCCGTGCTCTGGGGCACGCTCTTCCCGATCCTGAGCGAGGCGGTTCGCGGCACGAAGATCACGGTGGGTCCTCCGTTCTTCAATCAGGTCAACGTGCCGCTCGGGCTCGCCCTGCTCGCGCTCACCGGTATTGGCCCGCTGATCGCCTGGCGGCGCGCTTCGGTGTCTAACCTCAAGCGGCAGTTCACGGGGCCTGTGGTGGTCGGGCTCGTCGCGGGGATGTTGATCGTAGCGCTGGGTATGCGCGATGTGTACGCAGTCATCGCCTACACCCTGGCCGCCTTTGTGCTCGGCACGATCACCCAGGAGTTCCACAAGGGCACGCGCGCCCGCCGCACCATGTATGGCGAGAGCTTGCCCGTGGCGCTGGTGCGTCTCGTGGCCCGCAACCGTCGCCGCTACGGTGGCTACATCGTACACGTCGGCATCGTGGTGCTCTTCGCCTCGTTCGCGGGACTCGCCTTCAAGGAGGAGTTCGACGTCACCATGAAGGGTGGGGACAGGTACGAGGCGGTCGATCCGTTCGGCAACCGCTGGACGTTCGTGAGCCAGGGTGTGTCGCGCTACGAGCAGCTCAACCGTCAGACGACGGCCGTGTTGCTCGAGGCCTCCCGGAACGGAAAGCGCGAGGGAGTGATAAGAACGGAGAAGCGGCAGTACGTGGACAGCAACGGTAATCCCACGTTCCAGCCATCCACCGAGGTAGGGCTCCTGAGCAGCCTGCGCCAGGACGTGTACGTGGTGCTGGCCGGCGTGGCTGGCGAGGACACGGCCGAGCTGCGCATCACCTTCAACCCACTAGTATGGTGGGTGTGGTACGGCGGGATGATCATGGCATTCGGTGGTCTCATCGTCATGTGGCCGCAGGCCGAGCGGCGGAAGAAACAGGCCGGTTACGAAGCCATGCTGGAGCCGGCCGTTACAGCCGGCGGCTCGCCGGAGACGCCGTGAAGCGAAGAGAATTTCTCGGGGTGCTCGCGGCTGGTGCGACCGCGGCGGTTCTGCCTGGTGCTGTAGGCGCTCAGGAGGTGAACACCGGGGCGTCGAACGTGCCGATGGACGGGCAGGAGTACCAGCCGGTGCGGCTGCCGCCCAAGTCGTCCGAGCCCTCGATGACGAATGACGAGCGCGACGAGCTGGAGCACCACATCCACTGCATGTGCGGCTGCAACCTCGACGTCTATACCTGCCGCACCACCGACTTCACCTGTCCGGTTTCCCCCGCCATGCACCGGGATGTCATGGCTCTCGTGGCCGGCGGCCACAGCGCTCGTGAGATAATCGCGGCGTTCGTGGGCTCGTACGGTGAGCAGGTGCTGATGGAGCCCAAGAAGACCGGATTCAATATCGCCGGGTACGTGACGCCGTTTGCGGCGCTAGCCGGTGGTGCCGCACTCGTGTTCACCCTCCTGCGCCGCTGGCATCGCCCGGCCACGGCTTCGGATTCCGTGACGCCGATCCCTCTGGAGGCTTCGCCCGAGGAGATCGCCAAGCTCGAGTCCCTGGTGCGCAAGGACGACCAATGAACGCTCTGTTGATCGGCACCATCCTGGCGCTGGTGTCGCTGGCCTTCGTGCTCTATCCGCTCTTCCGCGAGTCGCAGGCGAAGCCAGCCTCGCCGGAGCGCCAGACCTCGCCGGAACCGTCGGCGTCGGAGCGCGCGATAGGGGTGTTGCGAGAGGTGGAGTTCGACCGCGAGACGGGCAAGCTGTCCGACAGCGATTACGCCGCGCTCAAGGCTACCTACACACGCGAGGCACTCGCTGCGCTGCGGTCGGAGGAGGCTCCAGCCGCGCAGGGCGAGGTTGGCGACGACGAGGTCGAGGCGGTGATCCTGAAGTACCGCTCGCGCGTCTCGGAGTGCTCGTCGTGCGGCCCGCGTCCCGAGCCGGACGCCGTCTACTGCTCCAACTGTGGCCGCTACCTGGCAGGCGCCTGCAGCGGATGCGGTGCGCCTATCACCGAGCCGGCCGCGCGTTTCTGCCCGTCGTGCGGTCAGACGCTCGCGGCCTAGCGTCGTTCTCTCCTCACACCTCCAGCTCGTCCAGCTTCCGCATCGCCACCCGTAGCGGCACGAAGGTGGCCGCAAGGCAGAGCAGCAGCGCCAGCACGAAGCCCACCACCATCTCGGCGGGATCGGCGGTCGCCCCAAAGGTGCGTGCTCTCAGGTACGCGTATACCGGGCGCGCCTCCAGCAGGACCACGCCGCCCACCAGCGCCACAGACACGATCATGAAAACCAGGCCGCCGAACGACGTGGGTATCTGCGCCGCGTTCTCCGACTCGTAGCGCGGGAAGACGGTACCCAGTCCGAGCGCCAGGCTGGCCAGTGCGAAGGTCATGAACGTGATGGACAGGATCGAGACCACGAAGATGAATTCGCTCACGCCGAGCAACGCGTTGGTCACCCCCACGATCACCAGCGCCAGAACCAGTAGCGGGAGCGTGCCAGTCCAGTACTTCGCCCAGAGGAGCGATCGCATGGGGAGCGGGCTGGATTTGAGAAGCCAGAGCGTGCGTCCCTCGATGCTGACGGCGGGAAAGATGAACCGTGCGGCGATGGATGCGAGCACGAATCCCGCTATGCCGAGGTTGAGGAATGGGACCACGTTCACCAGGAAGAAAGTGATCCCCTCGGCGCCCAGCGGCAGAAGCTTCACGTTGAATACGTAGACCACCACCAGCACCGCGAGCAGGATGAGCTGCGACCACTGCGTTGTGTCGCGAAAGAATACCCTGATCTCCTTCGCCACTAGCTCCCGGCGAAGTACACCCAGCGGCGCCAGCAACCTGTACCCGAGCGAGCCGAGCGCGCGGCCCCTGCCCGGTCGGCGCGCACTCTCCTGCGCCTTGCTGAAGCCCGAGTCGTAGAGTGCTCGATGCAGGAGCGCACCCATGACCAGGAGCGCGGCGGCCGTGGTCCAGAGAAGGTAGAGTGGCAGTGCCTCCAGCGTCCCGGTGAGCGAACCCATGATGCTGCGCTGTGCCCACTCGCTCGGCAGGAACGGTGACGTGGGAGTGCGGAGCAGCGCGATGAAGTCCACCAGGGAACGGAGTCCTTCGGGGCGCACGAGCTGCTCGGGGCGGAGCAGTCGGAAGAGCAGCACCAGACCCGCGGCCGAGAGCAGCGCGACCACGCTGAGAATGTCGCGCGTGCGCCGTGCCGGAAACACGTTCACCAGGATTATCGTGATGGCGCTTCCGATGACGGCGGGAATCGCGAGGTACGGGATGCTCGTGGCGAGTGCCACGGCCACGAATGAGAGCCCTCCCTCGTACACGTATCCGTAGGCTGTCAGGATGGGTACCGCCATCAGCGCCACCATCCAGCTCGAGTGCAACAGTGTCTCGAGCAGCTTGGCCGTGTAGAGCTGCAGCCAGTCAACAGGCGCCGAGGCGAGCAGGTGGAGGTCGCGCGCGAGGAAGAAGCTGGAGAGTGCCGTTATGATGTTCGAGAGCAGCAGTATGGCGAAGAAGGCAAGGAATACCAGGCCGAGTAGCTTGCCTGCCAGCAACACTCCTATCTCCGGGGTGCCTCGGAAGTAGCGCAGGACCCGCACGAGCAGCATCACCACGAAGCTCCAGAAGAGCATGCCGAGTACCGCGAGCGTGAGCCAGCGCCAGCCCCGCTTGGATTCGCCCTGCCGCGCGCGGTTTTTCATGGTGAGAAGCTTGGGCCGGAGCAGGTGCCGGACCGACGGATGGGGAAGCGTCTCCGCGCCGGGTGCGTCAGGCATCCAGCACCTCCACGAGCTCCCGAGCGGCGCCCTCCCCAGTGAGGCGGAGGAATAGCTCCTCGAGCCCATGAGAGTTGCCCTCGGCCTTTGCCGAGATCTCCTCGAGCGTGCCCAGCGCGCGGATCCGGCCGTTCTGGATTATCGCGATCCTGTCGCACAGGCTCTCCGCTACCTCGAGCGTGTGCGTGGACATCATTATCGTGTGGCCGCGCCGAGTGTATTCCCTGAAGAGGTCCTTGAGGATCCGCGTGGCCTTGGGGTCGAGACCGACCATCGGCTCGTCCACCACGATCACGTCTGGGCGGTGCAGGAATGCGCTCGAGATGATGAGCTTCTGCCGCATCCCGTGGCTGTAGCTCTCCACCAGCTCGTCCTTCCACTGGGAGAGGTCGAACAGCGCCAACAGCTCATCCATGCGGTGCTCCACCATCGCACCGCTCTGATCGTAGAGCCCGGCCACGAAGCGCAGGAACTCCGCTCCGGTGAGCTTGTCGTAGATGAACGGACGGTCGGGGATGAATCCGAGCTTCGCCTTGGCGGCCGCTGGTTGGGCGGCCATGTCCACTCCGCCAACGAGCACCTGGCCGCCGGTGGGGCGCAGGATCCCCGCGATCATGCGGAGAGTGGTGGTCTTCCCGGCGCCGTTCGGCCCCAGAAAGCCGAAGAGCTCTCCCTTGGATACCTCGAGGTCCAGTGAATCGACGGCGGTGAAGGGGCCATATCGCTTCGTCAGCGAGCGTAGCGTGATCATCGAGTATTGGCCTCAGTCGAATCGTCCATCCAGTTGTGGAACGCGATCTCGTACGCAGTCTGCCGCATGGCCATCGGGCCGAGTGGCTCTGCCTCGATCATCCGACCGCGCCCGTCGATCCATCCGGTGAGCATCCCGCCTCCCTGCTGTTCAATGCGCCACGCCCGTACGGTATCGCTGTGAGCCGCGACCCACCTCTGCGACCGCGTGTCTCGAGTCGCGCTGTCCACCACGACGAACAGAGACTCCGAAACCACGTTGACGGTTACCGAAGCAAGGGAATCGGTGAGTGGGTCGAAGATGCTGGCGGTGCGGCTGGCCCCGACCTTTGGTTCCTGGCCCAGGGCAATGACCATCGGTACCATGCCGGGGACTAGGAGCGGACCGTCGAGTCGCACCAGTCTGACCTGACCCTTCGACTCCCCACTGATGGTCCTGAGCGAGACCAGCGAATCGCCAAGTATGGTGCCGAGCAGCTGGTGCGCTGCTCCGCCGCGACGCACTTCATAGGCGAAGCTCCTCAGCTGTAGCGTACGGGTGAGCACGGCCGTCGAGCGCGCCACTACGCGCTGCGTGCTGTCGTCCGCCGGGATCCTGGCGATGAACTGGTCGCTTATGACGAAGGACCTGGCGGTGGTGTCGATGGTGGACGAAGCGAACCCGACCTGTCGGTCGCC
>DATCXG010000495.1:0-10210 GCA_036565945.1 Gemmatimonadaceae bacterium | reverse complement strand
CCGTTCGGCGGGACCACTGGCACGATCGGCGCGACCATTGCCACTGGCTCAGCGGGCCCGCTGGCCCACGCCTTCGGGGCGCCGCGCGATAACGTGCTGGGCCTCGAGGTCGTCACGGGTGATGGCCGTTTGGTGCGGACCGGCGGTCGCGTGGTCAAGAACGTTGCCGGATTCGACCTCACCCGGCTGTTCACCGGCTCGTGGGGTACGCTGGCAGTGATAACCGAGGTCACCGTGCGTCTACGCTCACTCCCTGAAGTGGAGGAGAGCTGGGCATTGCCTGCCAATGAGGATACGGAAGTGCTCGACGCGTTGCTTGCGCGCCTGCGCTTCGCCCCGCTGGAGCCGGCCGCGCTCGAGCTCCTGAGCCCGTCGCTCGCTGCCCACCTGGGGATCTCCACGGAAGGCCACTCTGCCCTTCTCTTCCGACTCGGCGGCAACCCCGAGAGCGTGCGTTCGCAGCGCGAGTTCCTGGCGCAACTCGGCGACCCGATAGCTCCTCCCAGCGATGTGTGGCGCGCGCTGGGTGAGTGTGAACCCGCGGGAGCAGCTGTGGCGCGCTTCTCGGGACTGGTCTCTCGGATGGCGGAGATCTGGACCGCAGCACGTTCAGCGGCCGGCGACGATGGTGGAGCTTTCGTCCACGCGTCAGTGGGCCGTGGCATCGCGCGCTGCATCGTACCGGCCAGCGATGCCGCAGCGCTCGCGCACCTGCTGCCGGCCGCGGCTAGCTTCGATGGTACGGTGATCTTCGAGCGCCTGGACGAGAGTGCATGGGCGCAGGTAGCATCTCCCGTTGCGGCAGACCGGCTCTCACGCAGCATCAAGCGCGGCTTCGACCCCATGAACGTGCTCAACCCCGGCATCCTCGGTGCCGACACATGACCGATATCCCCGAGCGTCCAGAGTGCGCCGTGCCCGGCACCCCACTAGCCGATGTCGTGGGCGGGATCATGACGTGCGTGCACTGCGGCTTCTGCCTCCAGGCGTGCCCCACCTACCTCGACCTCGGCGACGAGAACGACTCGCCGCGCGGACGGATTCTCCTCATGCGGTCCGTGGTGGAGGGCGAGCTCGCGGTTGACGACCCCACCTTCACCACGCACATCGACCGCTGCCTCGGCTGCCGGGGTTGTGAGACCGCGTGCCCTTCGGGGGTGCCGTACGGTCAGTTGCTCGAGGCGGCGCGCGCCACCATCGGCCAGCAGCAGCCAGCGCCGCTCATCGTGCGCCTCATGCTCGGCCTGTTCGCGCGCCCGGCGTTGTTGCGTCCCCTGCTCGCTGCAGCCCGGCTGCTGCGAGCCACCGGTCTGCCGCGCCTCCTCGCCCGCATTCCGGGCCGCGTAGGATTCGGGTTCGCCATGCTCGCTTCCAGCGCGCCGCCGCTACCGCGCCGTGCGCCGTATGCGAGCGTCGGTAACGGCGAGCGCGGCACCGTGGCCACGCTGCGCGGGTGCGTGATGGAGGGCCTCTTCGCCGCCACCAACCGCGCCACTGAGCGCACGCTGGAGGTGAACGACTACAAGATCACCAGCGCTCCAGCTCAGGGCTGCTGCGGGGCTCTGCACGCCCACTCGGGCGATCTAGATGGCGCGCGAGTGCTGGCGCGTCGAAACATCGCGGCATTCGAGCGATCCGGCGCTGACTACGTGGCCGTGAATTCCTCGGGGTGCGGAGCGATGATGAAAGAGTACGGCCATCTCCTGGCCGACGATCCCGAATGGGCCGCTCGCGCCGCCGCGCTTGGCAAGCGCGTGCGCGACGTGAGTGAGCTACTGGCCGCGGCGGGCCCCAGACCGGGAGGCGCACTTCCACTCCGCGTGACTTACGATTCGCCCTGCCACCTCGTGCACGCACAACGCATCGTGCGCCCGCCGCTCGCGGTGCTCGAGAGTATACCAGAGATGGAGCTGGTACCGCTCACCGATTCCGACCAGTGCTGCGGGAGCGCGGGGATATACAATCTCGTGCAGCCGGAGATTGCCGGCGACGTGCTGGCACCCAAGCTGGAGCACATACGCGCCACCGGAGCGCGTCTCGTCGCCACCGGCAATCCGGGGTGTCTGATGCACATCGGCGCCGGCCTGCTGCGCGCGCACATGGACGCGCGGGTCGTACATCCAGTGGATCTTCTCGACGCCTCGTACGCCGAGCGCGCCCCGTAGCGCGTCGACGCGGACGGACGTTAGGTTGCGAATATGTCCGATGTGATGTTGTTGTGCGAATTCGAAGGAGTGCTCGCAGACACGCGGGCACAGCGCCGGCGCGCGATGAAGGAGAGCTTCGCGGACGAGGGCATGGCTCTGCCGGAAAGTCTGTACGAGAAGTACTGCGCCGGCCTGCCGGTCGAGGCGGCTGTGGAGGCCGCGTTGAGCGCGCTGGGCAACGAGGAAGACGGCGCACTCCAGACGCTGCTCGCACTTCGTGCCAGGCGACACTTCGCCAGCCACGCGGCCAGCGGCGTAACACTCTCTCGCGGCGCGGCCACGTTCGTGGAAACCGCCCAGGCATCGGCGCGCATCGCGCTCGTCACACGCGCCACCAGACGAGAGATGGAGCTCATGCTCGGGCTCGCCGGATTGGACGCCGCCTTCGAATGCGTGATCTGCGCGGAGGATGCGCCAGCGCCCAAACCGTCGGGCGCCCCGTACACGGCCGCACTCGAACGACTCGGGCGGCGGCGCGGAGTGAAGCGCGATAGCGTGATCGCCATCGAGGACACGCTTGCCGGAATCCATGCAGCGCACGACGCGGGCGTGCGCTGCATCGTGGTCGGTGCGCCGCCTGCCCACCAGAGATCGGAGGCGGATGCCGCGGTTGACGCGATCGCTGGTCACTCGCCAGCAACGCTCGAAGCACTAGTGGCCCAACAGAAGAGGAGCGCCGCATGACCGCCAATCCCATCGTCTCGGGCATCACGCCGACTACTGGTGAGATCGCCGGCCAGCCGATCGTTCTGCACTACGGCGACATAGCACACGAATACGGAGCGCTGCGCGAGGGTGCGATGCTGGTGGATCGGAGCTCCCGCGGGCGCATGCGTGTCGACGGGGCCAGGGCCGGCGAATTGATCACGGGGATGGTGACGAACGACGTTCTCTCGCTGCGGAGCGGCATGGGTCAGTACGCGGCCGCGCTCAATCCGAAGGGGAAGATCGTAGCCGACCTGCGAATCTTCGCACACCGCGATCACCTGCTCATCGACATCCCGGTGCGAGCCCGGGAAGGCTGGCAGGCGATGGTGCGCAAGTATGTCAACCCGAGGCTCGCGCC
Organism: Gemmatimonadaceae bacterium; assembly: GCA_036565945.1. Lineage (GTDB taxonomy): Bacteria > Gemmatimonadota > Gemmatimonadetes > Gemmatimonadales > Gemmatimonadaceae > JADGGM01. Next base: position 6,937 of record DATCXG010000495.1, on the reverse strand, counting down.
GTATAGCGACGAGTCCGCCGAGATCCGTGACATCGGCATCTTCGGCATGCTGTCGCGTAGCATCGCATCCAGCGTGACCGGCATCGCCACCGATGATCTCGCCGCGCTCCCTCACTACGGTCACCTGGAAGCAAAGGTGGACGCTTTCCCGGTGGTGGTGGCGAGGGTGAGCGACATCGACCTCGAGGGCTACGAGATCTTCGTCCCGGCCGAGGCATTCGATCTGGTGTGGCAACGCGCGCTCGGTGCTGGAGCCACCGCGGGTGGCCACCTGGCATGGGAGATCGCCCGTATCGAGGCCGGTCGCCCGGAGTGGGGGCTCGACATCGACGAGACCACCATTCCACAGGAGGCGAACTTCGACGAGCTCGAGGCGATCTCCTACACGAAAGGTTGCTATGTGGGCCAGGAGGTCGTGGCTCGCGTGCACTTCCGCGGGCACGTGAACAAGCATCTTCGCGGTCTGCTCTTCGGGCGCGTGGAACCGCCTCCGGCGAAGGCCGCGCTCATAGACACCAACGACAAGCCAGTGGGCGAGGTACGGTCGAGCGCTCTGTCGCCGCGATCCGGCGCCGTCGCACTGGCGATGGTCCGCCGCGAGGTGGAACCGGGCACTATCCTCCGCGCGCGTTGGGAGGGCGGAGAGATCCAGGCCGAGGTACGGGACAGAGCCAGCAGCGGCGAGTCGTGACGTACGGTAAGTCGTGAGGTACGACACAGGACCTCGCCAACACCCCGCGCGGTGAGGACCGGGCCATGAGCGTTCTGGTGCCTGCTCATGGCCCGATCAGTCTCGCTCGCGGTTCGGCCTCAATCAACCCTTCACCCTCTCCCAGTGCCCCTTGCCCTCGTAACCGGCGCAACAGGACAGGTAGGGTCATACATCGTTGAGCGGCTCGTGGCCGACGGTTGGAGGGTGCGCGCGCTGGCGCGAGACCCCCATGCCGCTGGCTGGCTCGAACCGCTTGGCGCCGAGATCGCAAAAGGCGACGTCCTCGATGCACGCGGATTCCGCGCGGCCGCATCCGGGTGCGATGCGATCTTCCACTGCGCGGCGCTGGTCACCGCGCGTGGCGACTGGCAACTCTATCGCGAGTCGAACATCGGTGGGACCCGAAACGCTATAGAAGCCGCGGCGGCCAGCGGCGCACGACTACTGCAGGTGAGTAGTGTGGCGGTCTACGGTGGAGCATCTCGCTATCGTGACGCTCCCACCGATGAGCACACGCCACTAGCCCCGCTCCCCGCGAGCGCATACTACGCGCGGTCGAAGCGCGAGTCGGAGCAACTGGTGTTGAGCGCACACGCAGAGGGACGCATCTGGGCGAGTGCCGTGCGGCCCGACGTGATATACGGGCGTCGTGACCGCCAGTTCGTGCCGCGCCTGGCTCGCGTGTTGGAGCGCGGCATCTTCCCTGTCGTCAACGGCGGGCGATCCACATTGGCAGTCGTGCACGCGGCGAATGTGGCCGACGGTGCAGTTCGCGCGGTACTGAGCGACGCGGCCGCCGGGCGCGCCTACAATCTGGCCAACGACTCCGACGTCACGGTGGCCGACTTCGCGCGCCTGGCCGCGCTGGGGCTGGGCCGCGGCGTCCGGCTGGTTCCTATCCCAATGGGGCTGGCGCGAGGCGCCTTCGCGCTCCTGCGCGCGCTCACACGCGTTACGCGCGGCAAGGCAATGGCTGCTCAGGCCGCCGGGACGTTCGACTTCCTCGCGCGCGACAACCCGTTCTCCTCCGAGAGAGCGCGGCGCGAGCTGGGTTGGTCGCCACCGGTAGCACCGGAGTTCGGCATCCCGGAAGCATTCGGATGGTGGAAGGAGCATCGAAGCTAGATGTTCGCCACCGAGCCGATTCCCACCGCGCTGCTGCTCACCACATTCGGAGTGCTACTGACGGCTGCCGTATTCTTCAGCCGCGCCACAGAGCGGGTGAGCGTTCCGGTGGTGCTCATCTTCCTCATCACCGGTATGCTTGCCGGCTCCGACGGCGTCGGCGGGATCGCCTTCGACAACTACGCGTTCGCCGTCCGGATCGGAACGATCGCGCTGGTGCTCATCCTCTTCGACGCCGGTCTCAATACCTCCATCGCGGCAGTGCGGCAGTACGCTCGCCCGGCTGGTGTTCTGGCGACCGTCGGAGTGATAGGTATGGCCGGGATGGGAGCGCTGGGCGCGCACGCGCTCGGTCTGGCCTGGCCCGCCGCTCTCCTGATCGGCGCCGTGGTTTCGTCCACCGACGCAGCCGTTGTCTTCTCCGTATTGCGCGGCAGCAGCATCCACCTCCAGCGCCGCGTGGGAGTGACGCTCGAGGTGGAGTCGGGTATCAACGACCCCATGGCTGTGATACTCACGCTGGTGCTCACGCAGAATCTGATCGCTCCGGAACCCAACTTTGGCTGGCGGATACTGTTCGACGTGCTGCGCCAGATCGTCATCGGTGGAACGCTGGGATTCGCGCTGGGACACGCCGGACGCCTCATGGTCACGCGCATCCGCCTACCCACCACTGGACTCTATCCCGCCATCACCCTCGCGCTGGGCTTCCTCGCCTTCGGCATCCCCACGCTGTTGGGCGGCAGTGGCTTCCTGGCCGTCTATGTCGCCGCTCTGATCCTGGGCAACGGCACGCTACCATACCGCCCGGGCCTGGTCCGCGTGCACGATGCACTGGCCTGGCTGAGCCAGATCTCGATGTTCCTGGTGCTCGGCCTCCTCGTGTCGCCTCCACGCTTGCTGGAAGTGGCGTGGTTGGGATTGGCGCTCGCCATCTTCCTCGCCGTGGTGGCGCGTCCGCTCGTGGTCGCGCTCTGCCTGCTGCCCTTCAAGTATCCTCGCAAGGAGGTGGCGTACATAGGGTGGGTGGGGTTGCGTGGCGCCGTTCCCATCATTCTTGCTACCTTCCCGGTTCTTGCGGGAGCACCGGGCGCTGTCCCCATCTTCGACATCGTGTTCTTCATCGTCGTGGTGAACGCGTTCATCCCGGGAGCCACGGTGCCATGGGTGACGCGCCGCATGGGACTCGAGTCGGCGGAGCCGCCCGCCCCGCAGGCCGTCCTGGAGATAGAGTCGATGCAACCGCTGAGCGGAGAGCTCATGTCGTTCTACATCGACCCCGCTCTGGCGGTGAGCGGCGTATCGCTCCAGGATCTCCCATTCCCTGACGGTGCGGCGGCAACGCTCATCGTGCGAGGGAAGGAGTTGATCGCCCCCAAGGGCAACACCACGATGGAGCCGGGCGACCACATCTACGTGTTCTCGCGCCCGGAGGACAAGCCATTCATCCAGCTAATGTTCGGCCGTCCGGAAAGCTGAAGGAAACAACGCTTCAACCGCGGTCGCCGAGTTTCGGCAGCTGGAGTTGACTGCCGTATGCTAAGAGGGGGGACGCAACATCGTTGCGTCCCCCCTGGTACATCAACTGCGACTTCTGCTTAGTGCGCGGTGTCGGCGGTGCTGTCCATCTTCATCGCGGAATCAACAGGCGCAACCGCCGAATCGGTGGTCGGTGCCGGCGCGGGCGCCATCGCCGGAGCGGCGGCGGTATCACTAGCGGGGGCGTTCTCCTTCGCTGTGCAAGCGCCGATGAATAACACGGCAGCTAGAAGGGCAAGACGCTTCATTTCCTTTCTCCTTGTAGGATCGTTGATTTCTATCTGATCGTTCGTGCACGCAAGACGCGACGCAAATAACGGGCGGCACCTAGTTTACGCCCTTTGACTCCGGTGTCAAGGTACGTGCCGCAATGGCCCGCGTGGGTCAGACTGAGGACAGAGTCGGCGAATATCCCAGCAACTGCAATCAGCGCATAGACTTACCAAGCATCACACGCCGCTTTCGCGACCCCTCCCGGCACCCCCGGTATCGATTATCACATGTCAGGGATGGTTTCGGCCGTTCAACGCCAGGATTGCCAGATGGCCATTCGCGACAATTTGCCGCATCCCACCGTACGTCCGTACGTCGCGTGAGGCGCCTCTACCCAGAGGTGCCTCTACCCGTCTGAGTGCCCCGGTAGCTGCGCAATCGTGGCCACGGTGGAGCACGGGCGCTGGGGGCTATTCGATAATCCGGTGGAGCTATCACCAGCTGATTGACACGGCGCGGCAGTTGCACGCGGAATGCCCCATCCAGCAGCGCCGGCCATCATGATCATCGGAACCCCTGGCGCAACATGGGTACTCGTTAGTACGCTGACAATACGCTCCCGCTCCCGCTACCGGCGGTTGGGTGGCCGCGGCTCCCGCTCAATCTGGAGATGTCCTTGTCGCCTTATCCTTCGACCCTGGGCGCGCTCAAGCGATCGCCCCACGCCGCCGCCTACCGCGCGCAGCGTTCCGTGAAGGACGAAGTGCGCGCTAACCTTCTGAAGCGCCTCGCCACTCGCGGTCCCATCTTCGAGGGCGTGCTGGGCTACGACGAGACAGTCGTGCCTCAGATCGTCAACGCGCTCCTATCGCGCCACAACTTCATTCTGCTGGGTCTGCGCGGGCAGGCAAAGTCGCGCATTCTCCGATCGCTCGTCACGCTCCTGGACGACGAGATCCCGATCGTCGCGGGCAGCGAAGTGAACGACAATCCCTTCGCCCCCATCTCGCGCTACGCACGCATGGCCATCGCCGAAGGCGGCGATGACACTCCCATAAGCTGGGTCTCGCGCGAGCAACGCTACGTGGAGAAGCTGGCCACTCCCGATGTGACCATCGCCGACATCATTGGCGATGTCGATCCCATCAAGGCCGCGCGCGGTGGCCACATTCTCGCCGACGAGCTCACCATCCACTACGGCATGCTCCCGCGCGCCAACCGCGGGATCTTCGCTCTGAACGAGCTCCCCGACCTGGCCGGGAAGATCCAGGTGGGGCTGTTCAACATCATGCAGGAAGGCGACGTCCAGATCAAAGGCTACCCCGTACGCCTGGCCCTCGACGTCCTCCTCTGCTTCACGGCGAATCCGGAAGACTACACGGCGCGCGGCAAGATCATCACGCCTCTCAAGGATCGCATCGGTAGCGAGATCCTGACGCACTACCCGGAGACCGTGGATCTCGGAATGTCGATCACGCAGCAGGAGGCGTGGATCGCCCGGGGCGGACTGGCTGTCAGGGTTCCCGATTTCATGGCGGAGGTCATCGAGCGCGTGGCGTTCGAGGCGCGCGCCGACAAACGCGTGGACAAGCGCTCCGGAGTCTCTCAGCGCATGCCGATCTCGGTGCTGGAGAACGCGGTCTCCAACGCGGAGCGACGCTCCCTCACCACCGAGGAGTGCGAGGTGGTCCCGCGTATCACGGACCTGTACGCCGCCCTCCCAGCGATCACCGGAAAGATCGAGCTCGAGTACGAGGGCGAGCTGGTGGGTGGGCACGTCGTGGCGCACGAACTGATTCGCCGCGCCGCGGACGCCACGTTCCAGGAACGCGCCGGTGGCGCGAACACCGACGACATCATCATGTGGTTCGATACCGGGAACGCGCTGCAGGTCACCGACGATCTCTCCTCGGCGGCGATGGTGCGCGGATTCGAGCGTGTACCGGGCCTTCTGGACGTGGTACGCGGCACCGGGCTGGCAACCGACGGCGATGCACCGGTCACGGCCGCGGCGTGCGAGCTGGTGCTCGAGTCGCTGGTGGCACGGCGGAAGATCTCACGTTCCGACACGGGGCAGTATGGCCGCGCGCAGCCACCCGAGCGGCGACGGCCCAATCAGGACTTCTTCGGTGGCGGAATGATGACGTGACAGCCCGCCCGATCAACGCTGGCACCCGGTCGGCTTCCGACGCCCACGCTGGATCCGGAATCGCGGTGCGTGTCGCCACGCCCGACGACCTGGACATCGTCGTCGAGCTCCGGCTCGCGCTCGTGCGCGAACACCGGGACAACCCGCTCTACGCCCATCTCCGCATCGACGCGCCACTACGGGCTCGCCGCTATTTTGCGGCGCAGCTCCGCTCTCCCGATGAGGTCATCTTCCTGGCGGAGCGGGACGGCAGGGCACTCGGCATCCTGCGCTGCGTTCAGGCCCGTGGCCTCCCTCTCGTCTTTCCCTCATTCCACGGCTACATCTCCTCGGTGTACGTGGTGCCCACCGAACGGCGCCACGGAGTGCTACGGGCACTATTCACCACTGCAGTGGAGTGGTGCCGCGCGCGCGGGCTGACAGAGATCCGCCTGCACAACGCGGCGGAGAATGCAGCTGCCAACGCCACCTGGGAGGCGCTCGGATTCCAGATCGCCGAGCACCTTCGAGTGCACCGCCTGTCCTGAAAGGAGAGCCATCGGATGCCAGTCATCACCATCTCGCGAATGTACGGCTCCGGTGGTTCCGAGGTGGCCGCGCGTGTCGCCAGCGCACTCGGCTGGCAGCTCCTCGACAACGCTCTCGTAGACCAGGTGGCCGAACAGCTGGGCATCCCGGTGGCCGAGGTGGAGGAGCGGGAGGAGCGAGTTCCCACGCTCGTCGAGCGGCTCGCGGCATCACTCGCGCTCAGTGCGCCAGAGCTCATGCCAGGCCCCGACACCGCAACACTCCCACCCAGCGACGAGCAGCTGATCGCGGTTACCGAACGCATAATCAATGAGGCGATCGCGCGGGGGAATACCGTACTCGTGGGGCGCGGCGCGCAGTCGATGCTAGCCACGCGCTCCGACGCCATCCACGCTTTCTGCTACGCCCCACGCGCCGCGCTCGCCGAGCGTGTGGCCAGGCGGCTCGGCATCTCCGTGAAGGAGGCCGAACATGAGGTGGACGAACGGAACCGGCAGCGCGAACAGTACGCGCGGAAACACTGGAAGCGCTCCTGGCTGGCCTTCGAGAACTACCATATCTGCCTGAATACCGAGTGGCTCGGGATTGACGGTGCAGCGGAGACCATCGTACGGCTGGCAAACAGGGAGCTCGCGACCCGGAGCCAGCCGAGTGATGTGAGCCACGAGTAG
>DATCXG010000470.1:0-4595 GCA_036565945.1 Gemmatimonadaceae bacterium | reverse complement strand
GGCAGCGCCCCGTGCAAACTTCAAGACCCGCCCCCCGCGCCGTCCGCCACGCGATCCAACCTTTCGCCCGGATCGGCTGTCCAACCCGGTAACCTTACCGCCGACTATTCAGAGTGACCGCATTCCTAGGCATACTGCTGCTTCTCCAGGCACCAGCCGCCACCCCCGCCTCTCCCCGCGCGACTGCCACAGCCGTGCAGGCCACACGCGCGGCCGTACCCCCGGTCCTCGACGGACGCGATAACGATCCCGTCTGGCGATCCACCCCGGTCATCGAAGAGTTCCTCGAGGCCCGCCCGAGCGAAGGAGCCGTGGCCAAGCTGCGGACCGAGGCACGGGTGGCGTACGATGCGCACAATCTGTACGTGTTCGTCCGCGCCTTCGATTCCCATCCAGACAGCATCGTGAGCCTCCTGTCACGTCGGGACCAGCAGACAGCGTCAGACCACATCACGCTCCTGCTCGACTCCTATCACGATCGGCGCACGGGGTACGAGTTCTCGGTGAATCCCGCCGGCGTCAAGGCCGACTACGCGATCTACAACGACGGCAACGAGGACGTCGCCTGGGATGCCGTGTGGGACGCGGCGACCAGCATCGACTCGCTCGGGTGGACGGTCGAATATCGTATCCCGCTCTCGCAACTGCACTACTCGGCCAGGGGGGGCGGAACATTCGGCATCCTCATCTGGCGATTCATCCAGCGCCATACCGAGACCGTTACCTGGCCTCTCTACCGCATGTCCAGATCCGGTCTGGTATCCCAGTTCGGCGACCTGACAGGACTCGAAGGGTTGGGGAGCCCGGGCCACGCCGAGATCACGCCGTACATCGTCACCAAGAACGTGCAGGGCCCCGCCTCCTCCAATTACGAGCGAAGTCAGGAATTCACGGTAGGCGGCGATCTCAAGTACCGGCTCGCCTCGAACCTGCTCCTCAATGCTACCGTCAACCCGGACTTCGGTCAGGTGGAAGCCGACCCGTCCGAGCTCAACCTCAGCGCCTTCGAGACCTTCTTCACGGAGCGGCGGCCATTCTTCGTGGAGGGTAAGGGACTCTTCACGTTCAACGTCAATTGCGTCGTGGTGGTCGACTGCAACACCGGCGAAGGCATGTTCTACTCCCGGCGGATCGGGCGCGCCCCGCAGCTGGCCAGCATCTACGGGGACGAGTCATCGCGCACCTCTACCAGAATCCTCGGAGCCGGCAAGGTTACTGGCCGTCTTCCGGGCGGCTTCTCCCTCGGCGTACTCGATGCCGTGACCGGCGGCGTGGGCGGCCCCGATGGCACGACGCTCGAGCCGGGGACCAATTACGGAGTGATCCGCGGAAACCAGGACTACGACAGTGGCAACGGCAGCTTCGGTTTCATCCTGACCGCGGTGAATCGCGATCTCGATCCCTCGAGCGACCCCTACCTCCACAGCAACGCATACAGCGGCGGGTTCGACGCGCGGAAGCGGTTCGGCGGACAATTCGAAGTGTCCGGATCGCTGGACTACAGCCGCGTGGCCGGCAGTCGCGCCGCGATTGCCCGGACGCAGCAGAGCCCTGTTCACCTGTATCAACGCCCTGACGGTCCGCTGACGTTCGACTCGACCAGGACCTCGCTGACCGGAAGCTCGCTGGAGATGCGCTTCGCCAAGGTTGGCGGGAAGCTGCTGCAGTTCGAGACCGCCTACCAGCGGCGCACGCCGGGATTCGAGATCAACGACATCGGGTTCCTTCGTCAGGCTGACCAGCAGGAGTGGACTACCTGGGCAGCGCTGGCATTCAGGACGCCCAATCAGGTCTTCCAGCAGCTCCGGTGGAATTTCAACAACTGGGAATACTGGAGCCTCGATGGACTGCCAACCGAGCGCGCGTTCAACACCAACGTGCACACTCAATTCAACAACCGCTGGTGGCTCCACCTGGGCGGCACGCTCGGTCAGCTCGGCGCCACGTACTGCGACCGCTGCGCCCGCGGCGGGCCCGCGATACGGCAGGATCCGTACATCGCCCCGTGGATGGGTATCGAGGGAGATGACCGCAACTCGCTCGTGCCATACTTCTGGGTGAACTATTTCCGGGGCGATCAGGGTCGCTCGGAATCCATCAGCCTGCAGCCGGAGCTGGACCTCAAGGTGTCCAGCCGGTTCACCACGTCGCTCAGCGCCGACTACAGGCGAAACCGTAACGATATTCAGTACTTCGGGACGTTCACCGATTCAACGGCAGCGAGTCATTACACCTTCGCTCATCTCGAGCAGAAGACACTGAGCCTCACGTGGCGCCTGGGCTATACCTTCACCCCCACAGCCTCGCTACAGGTCTACGCATCCCCCTTCGTGTCCAAGGGGACGTATTCCGATGTGCGCGAAGCAGCTCGACCACTGGCGGCTTCGTATGCCGCACGCTATCAGCCCTACGCCGATCCTGCGGTGACCGATGCTCCCGGTGGATTCAACTTTCAGCAATTCCGCTCCAACGTGGTGTTCCGCTGGGAGTACCGGGCCGGCTCGACGCTGTTTCTGGTGTGGAGTCAGGGGCGGGAGGGTTCTTCAGAGTTCGAGGGCAGCCAATCATTCCGCGGAGATATCGGCGACCTCTTTGGCCAGCGGGCGAACGACATCTTCCTGGTGAAGCTCTCGTACTGGTTCGCGCGGTGAGCCTCGGGTGGTGGGTCGGGTACTGAAGCGAGTGGGGGCGGCACATCGCTCGACACCGTCGCCTCGAAGCGATAACCTTCGGGGCGGTGCGATCGTGTCCGCATCCACTGCGGCGCGACCGTTCGAGGGCAGCCAGGAGGCGTACTGAGTGACGGATAAACTCACCACCATTCCAGCGACCGCCCCCGCGCCCGCCATAGTGGCGCACAAGCTGGACGCGGGACGGCTGTTCGCCGGCGCCGGGGAGATGCGCGCGCTCTGCCGCGCGCTCGAGTGGGAGTCCACGCCGCTCGGACCAGTCGAGCGCTGGTCGCAGAGCCTGCGGACGACCGTCGGCATCGTGCTTGGCTCACGGAACCCGATGTTCCTCTGGTGGGGACCAGAGCTCATCCAATTCTACAATGACGCCTACCGGCCCAGCCTGGGTGACGGGGGCCGCCACCCCCGGGCGCTCGCCATGCGCGGGCGGGAGTTCTGGACCGACATCTGGGACACCATAGGCCCACAGATCGCGAAGGTGATGCGCGACGGCGAAGCCATCTGGCGCGAGGACCAGTACCTCCCTATCGAGCGCAACGGCCGGACCGAAGACGCCTGGTGGACTTACAGCTACAGCCCAGTGCTCGACGATGACGGCTCTATCGGCGGGACCCTCGCCGTCGGCCAGGAGACCACACGGCGTGTCCTTGCCGATCGCGAGCGGGAGCGTCTTCTAGCCGACACGGCGCGCGCTGAGCAGGCGAGTCGCGTGAGCACGGAGCGCTACCGTGCCATCTTCGACGGCACGTACGAGTACATCGGGCTCCTCGCGCCGGACGGGACACTGCTCGAAGTCAACGGTGCCTCGCTCGGGTTCGCCGGCAACTCGCGCGATGACGTGATCGGACGCCCATTCTGGGATTCACCCTGGTTCACGTCCACGCCGGGAGCTCCGGAGTTCGTACGGGATGCGGTAGCGCGAGCGGTGGCAGGCGAGTTCGTGCGGTACGAGGCCCGGCTACGACGCCCGTCGGGCGAGATGACCACGTTCGACATCTCACTCCACCCGGTACTCGACAAGCGCGGCGCCGTTGCGTTCATCGTGCCGGAGGGGCGCGACGTCACCGTGCGTGAGCGGGCCGAGGCGGCCCGGCGCGAGAGCGAGGCGCGCTATCGCACACTCTTCGAGTCCATCGACGAGGGGTTCTGCGTAGTCGAGATGCTCTTCGACGAGCAGGACCGGCCGGTGGACTATCGCTTCGTCGAAACAAATCCGGCGTTCGTGCAGCAGGCCGGTCTCGAGGGCGCGGTGGGCCGGCGCATGGGTGAGCTCGCACCATCGCACGAGGCGCACTGGTTCGAGATATATGGCCGGGTGGCCCTCACGGGAGAGCCGATCCGCTTCGAGGCCCCCGCCCAGGCGCTACACCGCTGGTACAACGTGTACGCATTCCGCATAGGCCGGGCAGAGGAGCGGAAGGTCGCCATCCTCTTCACCGACATCAGCGAGGCAAAGGCAGCCGAGCACGAGCGCGAGCTACTCCTCCGCGCACTCGAAGTGGAGCGCTCCCGACTCGCGGACGTGTTCAGGCAGGCGCCGGCATTCCTCGCCGTGCTCCGCGGCCCCGAGCACGTCTTCGACCTGGTGAACGATGCCTATTACCAGCTCGTCGGCCACCGCGAGCTGCTCGGGAAGCCAGTATTCGATGCGCTCCCCGAACTCCGTGACCAGGGCTTCAGAGAGCTACTCGACGCCGTGTTGGCCACGGGCCAGCCGTTCGTCGGCCGCGAGATGTCGATGCTCGTCGCTCGCACACCCGGCGCTCCGCCGGAGGAGCGGTTCATCGACTTCATCTACCTGCCACTGCGTGAGGCCAGCGGGACGCGTGGAGGCGTGATCGCGCACGGTACCGACGTCACCGAGCAGGTGCGCGCACGGCACGATGTCGAGCGGCTCCTCACCGA
>DATCXG010000501.1:0-4975 GCA_036565945.1 Gemmatimonadaceae bacterium | reverse complement strand
ACGGATGAACGACGCGGCCGTGCAGCTGGTACGGTCGTTCTTCGAGCAGACCAAGCCAGTGGCGGCAATCTGCCACGGTCCGTGGATGCTGGTGGAGGCTAACGTGGTCAAGGGGCGCGAAGTCACCTCGTGGCCGTCTCTCGAAACCGATCTGGAGAACGCCGGCGCGAAGTGGGTGGACCGTGAAGTGGTGGTGGACAAGGGACTGGTCACCAGCCGCAAGCCCGACGACATCCCCGCCTTCAACGCGAAGATGATCGAGGAGTTCGCGGAGGGCGAGCACGCCGAGCAGAGGCGGAGCGTGCAGCCGCGTCGCGAGAGGGTGGCACACGTGGAGGCGCGACCGTAACGAGCTCGCGCTGAAGCAGCGGTATGAGAAAAGCGGCGTACCTCGCTCACGAGGTACGCCGCTTCTTTCATGGCAGCTAGCGCGGCGCTGCTATGCCGCGGAAGAGTCGGTCAGTTGGAGCTGACGCCCACCGAGTCGGCGGCCTCACCCCGAGTCTCGATCACGAAGACCACGCGGCGGTTCTGCTCCGCGCCCGGCTCCGAGCCCCAAGCGTTTGGAACGACGAGGCGGGTCTTGCCGTAACCGATGGTCTTGACCTCGTTGCTGAGTCCCTGCGAGCTGAGGTAGTCCTTCACGGCCTCGGCGCGACGATTGGAGAGATCGAGGTTGTAGCGCACGGAGCCGGCCGGATCGGCGAAGCCTTCGACGGTGATCAACGAGCCGGGGTAGTACTTCTGCGCGACCTGGGCGAAACGGTTCAGCGCGGCCTGGTCCTCCTCACGGACCGTGGCATCGTCGAACGCGAAGTGCACGGGCATGTCGAACTTGAGACCCTCTTCCATCGCGGTGATCTTGGCGCCGAATTCCGTCCGGAGCCCATCGAGATCCTTCCGCAGCGAAGCGATGTCCACCGTCAGCGAGCTGTCCGCGGCCATGCGCGCCACCCGCTCAGCGGCGACGCTCGAATCAGTGTGGGCGCGCTCTGTCGCCAAGCCCTCGCTCAGCGACGTCCGGACGAAACCCTTCGACGCACACGCGGCCATCACGGGTGCGACCAGGGCGAGTGCTGCGATGGTCTTGAGGTGTGCTTTCATAGTGTGCTCCGGTTATTCCACTCGAGTGAATAATGTGTACTGGGACGCGACCACTGCTGACGCCAGAAGCAATGCCAAAAATGTGCCCCAAACGATGAGTGTGATTCACGTCACCACGCGCCGCCCGTCAGCGACCCCGTGGCCGCGGCTAAGCCGAACTCCTCGGTCACGCGGGCATATTCTGCTGCATCACGGGCGGCAATTCTGCGACGCCCGTCACATATGTTGCTGCACCGTCGGCGTCACCGGCTCCGAGAGGAGATGATCTTCGAGTGGCGGACCGTGGTCGCACTCGCCGAGTACCCGGGCAACGAAGCGTCGTCGGTGGTGTCCGCAGCTTCCGCACTCGCGGAGCGCGGCCAGATGCGCAGGCGTTCCGTAGCCGACGTTGCTCTCCCAGGCGTACGCAGGGTAGCGAGCCGCCAGCGACCCCATCAGCCGATCGCGGGTGACCTTGGCGATGATCGATGCGCAGGCGATGCTGAAGCACTTGTCATCGCCGTCGACGACCGCGATGTGCGAGAGTCCCAACGTACGAATGGGGCGCCCGTCGATCAGGATCTGATCGGGTGAGAGCCGAAGCCGCGCGATAGCGCGGCGCATGGCGAGAGTGGTAGCGTGGTAGATGTTGAGCCGGTCGATCTCCTCTACCGATGCGGCGCCCAGGCCTGCGGCGAGCGCACGATCGAGGATCAGGCGCGCCAGCCGGCGACGCTCGATCGCGGGGAGCACCTTGGAGTCGTCCACACCGCGCAGGGCGCGAGCGTTCGGGGGCATGATGATGGCACACGCGACGACGGGGCCCGCGAGCGAGCCCCGTCCCACTTCATCGACTCCGGCGATCAACTCTCCGCCAGCTCGGCGCAGGTCGCGCTCGAGCGTCGTCCAGCGGCGGCGCGGCCGACCAGCACCGCGAGGCACGCCGCCCATCCGTCGCTACTCGGCTCCCTGCCGCGGAGCGGTCTTGCGCTCGCGGATGCGGGCGGCCTTGCCGCTCACGGCGCGCAGGTAGTAGAGCTTCGCGCGGCGCACGCGGCCCCGGCGCACGACGGCGATGTCGCCGATCATGGGGCTGTGCAGAGGGAAGATGCGCTCCACACCGATGCCGCTCGAGATCTTGCGAACAGTGAAGGTCTCGCTGACGCCGCTGCCACGACGGGCGATGCAGACGCCCTCGAAGGCCTGGAGGCGCTCCTTCTCGCCCTCCTTCACGCGCACGTTCACACGCACGGTGTCGCCGGGGCGGAACGGGGGAATGTCACCCCGCATGTATTCTTTCTGGGTTTCGATGAAGGGATGCATAGTACGCTCGGGGCCTGGGTTGCCCGTTGGATAGCCTGTTGTCTACAGAACTACCAAACTAACAGAGCGGGGGGCGTTTTGCCAGCGCTGGCTACGCCCCCCGCTCTTACCCTGCCCTTCGGATCTTCCTGCCTCCGGCGCGGGGCTCCGGGGCGGCCACCTGCGACCGCATTCATGGCCCCGCCCCAGGACATCCCGTGTCACACCAGCCGGGCCCCGCTGATCAGGGCACTGTCACGGACTTGGCGATGCGCTCCACCTTGCCGTCCTTGAGCATGGTCATCAGCACCGAGTACGTCCCCGACTTCGCGTACCACTTCTGCGAAACGTAGGACGAGCCCGCCTGGGTGCCGTCGCCGAAGTACCAGCTGAAGGCGGAGCCGCCGGCTGCCTGGAGTCCGCGGGCGTCGAACGCACACACCCGGTTCGTACCACACTTGTAGCTCCACGTCGTGCTAGACGAGGTGCTGCTCGTGGACGAGCTCGTGCTCGAGGTGCCGCTTCCGGAGCTGCCGGTGGTGATGGTCTTCGTCACCGTGGCGTAGTTCATCTTCACATCGTAGATGTAGAACTTCACAGTGTAGCTGCCGGCCGCGGCGTACGTCTTGGTGACTTTCGCGGCGCCCGCTTGGGTGCCGTCGCCGAACATCCAGCTGCGGGAGAGCACCCCGCGCGGCGCGGTCGACGCGCTGGCATCGAAGGTACAGGTGGTGCCGCTGCACGAGTACGTGAAGCTCGCCGTGGGATCCATCGAATCCGAGCCCGAGGACTCGTCACTCGGTGCGGGCTCGCTCGGTGCCAGCGTCGTGGTGGACGAGCCCGAGATGAAGCCCGAGTACACGATTCTGTTCGCCGTCCCGGACGCGTTCTTCACGTAGCCGGTGGTCGCGTTGTTGATGATCGCGCTCCTGACCTCGGAGGGCGAGGCGCTCGGGTGGACGCTCAGATAGAGCGCCGCGACGCCGGCCACGTGGGGCGCCGCCATAGACGTCCCGCCCAGAACGCGAGTCGCATCGTCGCTGGTGTAGAATGCCGACAGGATGCTGTTCCCGGGCGCGAAGATCTTCACGCAGCTCCCGTAGTTCGACCAGGACGAGCGGTAGTCGTTGGGGTCGGTGGATCCGACCGTGAGCACCTGCGACACCCGGGCGGGCGACTGGTTGCAGGCATCCGCATTGTCGTTGCCGGCGGAGGCGACGTATGTCACCCCGCTGGCAATCGACTCCCTCACGAAATCGTCGAAGATCGAGTTGGCCACCGAGCCGAGGCTCATGTTGGCCACGGCCGGGAGCTTGCGATGCCCGGTCACCCAATCCACACCGGCGACGATCTTCGATAGCGTGGAGTTTCCGTCGCAGTCGAGCACCTTCACGGAGTAGATGTTGGCCTTCTTCGCCACGCCGTAGGTGGACCCTGCGATGGTGCCCGCCACGTGGGTGCCGTGGCCACGACAATCGGCGCCGCTGCCGCCAAAGGCGTCGAAGGCGAAGTGCGCTCGCCCGCCGAACTCGTGGTGGGTGAGTCGCACGCCGCCATCGATCACGTATACGTTGACACCCGCGCCCGTCGCTCCGTAGCTGTAGCGGTCGTCGAGCGGGTAGGCGTGCTCGTCCATACGATCGAGGCCCCAGTCAGGGTCGCTCTGGATGGTGAGCGATTGGGCCTTCACGCGGATGTCCGGCTGCACCACCGCGACCTTCGGGTTGCGGCTGAGTGAATCCGCCTGAGCTTCGCTGAGCTTCGCGGCGAAGCCCTTGAGCGCGTACTTGTAGGTCTGCTCGATCGCCGACCGCCGGTTCCACATCAGCGCCTCGGTGGCGGCTTCAGGGTCGGTGACACTCGACTTCAGGAGCACTATGTAGTGCCCTGGCACGGTGTCCGACTGGACGGCTGACTGTGGGGTCGGGCCTGCCGGTCCGGCGAGGGGGGACTCGGGCCCTGCAACATCCTGGCATGCAGAGACCGCGAGCGCACCCAGAGCTATAGCGAAGAGGCGTTTCATCGTGGGGACTCCAGACGTGGCTGTCCGCGCGACGGCTCGACTGGCGTGGCGCTCTACTCTTCGCGCTTTAGCCTCGTAGCTTTGCGTCGCCGCCTTTCGACGGCTTTGCCCTCGTCACTAGCCGGGAAGGCCTAGCAACCGTGCGAGTATTGGACTTAGAAGCGAATTGACAGGTGCTTCGCGCGCAGGTTCGAGGGAACAGTCGAGCAGTCGCATCGACCTACGGCCGGTGCACTGCCAATCTTCTGGCGTAAACGCTACGTGCTTCGCGCGCCGCCGCAAATAGACCTCGGCGGTCTCCTGCCAGTTTGACTGTGCGGTCAGTCAGTCCGGCTCGCCGGAGTGCCTTTCCGTCACCACCAGGCACCTTTCCGCGCGCCCGGTACCATCAGGGAGCCAGCCGACCAGCTTGGCCCACGCCCCGACGCCTCCCCCTGCGAGGCCCCCTCCGGGGCCTCACCGCTAGACCCCTCACGCCCTTGCGGGGTAACACATTGGAAGGATCTAATGCGATATCTTTCGCTATGTTACGCACGGCTGGAGAGCATTTCCGTATGAGCGAAGCAG
>DATCXG010000449.1:0-4166 GCA_036565945.1 Gemmatimonadaceae bacterium | reverse complement strand
CTGGTAATCTCGGCGCACATGCAGCTCGGTGCGTGCTTGCGTATACTGGCGCGGTGGGAAGAGGCAGTACAGGCGTACGCATACGCGGGGCTCGTGGCGGAGGGAGTAGGGGACGTGATGAACGTGCTTCGCTCGCGGATTGCAGAAGCCAACCTGGCCACCGACCGAGGGAACCTGCCGCTGGCAGAGGAGATTCTCGACGAAACGATCGAGTTGGCAGGGGATCCGGAGTTGATCAACGTTCGGTCGATAGCATTGCATGACCGCTCAATCGTTGCATATCACCGAGGTCAATACAACACCGCCATCGGGATCGCCTATTCTGCACTCGGTGGAATGTCGGATCAGGCTGCCCGCGATCGTGTTCTGGTTGACATCGGGGCAATGTTCTGGGAGATCGGTCTGTACAGCGCGGCGCGCGACGCCAATCTGGTACTCGCAGCAACCGCGCAAGAGCAGTACACACGGTGGGTCGCTACCATCAACCTTCTCGAGATGGCAGGGGTTGATCACATCGAACCTGCTTTCGAGCAGTACCGCCGCGAGTTGGATCATGCCGAGCTACCGGCAACACTTTCGGCGCAGTACCACTATCATCTGGCTCTCGGCTATCAGATGTTCAATCGCCCGGACGATGCACGAACAGAGTTCGAGCGTGCAATCGCGATCGCTAGCGCGAATCACTTCAACCAGGTCGCCATCAGTGCGGAACAGGGGTTGGAGGCGCTTCGTGCCGGTCTAGAGCCGGCAGTGAGGAAGAGCGCGGCGCCATCCGCGGCGGTTGCTAAGGTGGCCAGCGCCATTCACAAGATGCGAACCCTTGCAGGGGTAAGTGGCTGATATGAAATGGGCCACGAGTTGCAGCTCGTGGCCCATCAGGTCGTGCAATCGCGGAATGATCTCAGCAGGTGCCGCTTCCGGCGGTTACTGTGCAGATGTTCGACGTTGGCGCTGTTGGGGAGGTGCAGGCGGCGAGGGCGAAGGTCGCGAAGGCGAGAAGGGCGATGGCAATATGACGGCGGAACATAGTTACCTCTGCTTATGACAGGTTGGGTTGGCGGTAACTGCTGTCACGCAAACTATGGTGGCGCGTCTTATGGTAAATGCACATTTTAGGACAGTAATGTGCACTTTTAGGACAAAGATGCGTCTACCGTGGAAGTCGCCGCACGTCTCTCCTCTCCTCTGCTCTCCCATCTCCGCACAGCGCTCGCAAATGAGCATGTTTTAACAATTGCGGATGGGTGGGCTGAACTCGCGACAGCGGTGCGCACACGCCCCGTCGATGTCGCGATCATCGATCCGTATCTCGACGGGAAGCTCCAGGTGGACGAGATCCGAGTGCTGCTGGGGCAACATCCATCGGTACCCGTGGTTCTCTATCTGCTTGCATTATCACCAGAAACCTTACAGGCTACTGTAGTACTCGCACGATACGGCATAACAAACGTGGTGCTGCGGGGATTCGACGACGAGCCGCGCCGACTCACGGAGTTGCTCGAGCGAGTCCCGGCATACGGGTTGAGTGCTGGTCTGCTGCGAATCCTGGAACCGCGATTAGCTGACGCGCCAGCGTTGCTGCGCGGCACGATTCACCAGTTGTTCAACTCGCCGCACTCTTTTCGAAGTGTGGCGGACCTGGCGCAAGCGGCCGGGATGACCCGACGGAATCTGGACCGGTGGCTCGAGAGCCACGATCTCGCATCGGCTCGGATGATGTTGCTCGGCGCGCGGATCGTGCGGGCCATGTATTACATGCAGGACCCGGGATGTCTGCTCGACGACATCGCGAGGAAGTTGGGATACGAATCGCCGCGGCTCTTCGCGCGGCAGGTACGCGCGGCAACCGGCATGATGCCGTCGGTTCTGCGCGAGACCACGGAGCCCGAGATGCTAATGGAGCAGTTGGCGGCGCGACTGTGTCGCCGGGGAGAGATCGGAGTATGAGCAGTGTCGACGAACGTGCACGCGTACTGGTGGTCGACGATGAACCGTCGCTCTGCCGTGCCCTGACGATCGCCTTCACCAGGGCCGGCTACTACGTGCGCGCACTGGAGCGCGGCGAGGCGGCGGAAGCTCTCCTTCACGAGGAGAGCTTCGACTGCCTTGTCGTGGATCTGCGAATGCCCGATATGCGCGGCGACGTTCTCTACGCAACCGCCGCCGCTCTCCAGCCGCGCCTCGCCGAGTGCACGGTCTTCACCACCGGCGATGCCAGCCAACGCGCGCGCGAACTACTCGAAGATTGCGGCTGCCCGGTGGTGATCCAGAAGCCGTTCGACCTCGACGAACTGCTCGACGTCGTTGGCGACATGACCGCACGAGTGCAGCGCAGGAAGGCCCGTGGCTGAAGGAGGGATGATCGGCCAGCGGCAGGCGATCATCCCGGTCCAGTCAATACCAGGAGCTCAGATATCCCACTTCTCCAGGACCCTCAGCGCCTCCTCCAGCGCCTCTCGCTGCTCGGGGAGCTGGGCATTGCGCAGGAGTGTGCGGTAGGTACGGATGGCTATCTGTAGCGCTTCGCGGTCGCGCTCCGCAGATGCCACACTGGTGGCGTTGTCTGCCAGGCTGGCTTTCGCCAGCTCATCGTCCGGAAAGCGCTCGGTGACCTGGAGCCAACGGATCATCCGCTCGTGTGGCTCTGACTCGGTGAGAGCCCAGAGGTGCCAGGCTCCCCGATTGCCCGGATCCGATGCGATGGCGCGGGACGCCAGCTCACCAACCGCATCGGGACCACGCCCCGTGAGCCAGTAAGCATTGGCGAGGGTTACGAGAGCGCGAGCATCGTCGGGACGCTCGGCCACCACGCGTTCGTAGATCGGACCGGCAACCTCCGGGACGGTGCGGTAAGGCTCCACCGCCGCTATCAGGGAGTCGGTGTCGGCCACAGCCTCCGACACTGCCTGGAGTCGCTCGAGCAGAACGGCGAACTCGTTGTTTTCACGATATTCCCCCACGGCGCTGGCAATTTCGGCGATGGGGTCGATTGGAGAGGCAAGCATGATTAGATTAAGATATCCTGAGGCGGCGGGTCGCGTCAGCCGTGACTGAGTCATCCACGGAATCGCTTTCAACGGCGAATGTCGCCAATGAAGCAGAGGAAGCTCTGGACGCAGGGCAGCCAGGAAACGTGGTCTCGCGGAGTGTGCTGCGAAAGGTTATCGCGCGCGTTCAGCACCAGATCAACAATCCGCTCGCGGCCCTTCTGGCCGAGATTCAGCTCCTGAGCATGGAGCCAACACTCGGCGCTGGACAACGCGAAGCCGTCCTGCGTATCACCGAGTTGACCCGACGAGTCATCGCGCTGGTCCACGACCTCGACACCGTGCTGGAGGTCCAGGAGCAGATGCCGAGTGGCGAGCCGGTCCGGCAACCCACTCGGCTGTCGGGCGATACATCGGGATCGGTGCCGAACCAGGGCGGCGCGGCCTGAAGGTTGCGCATTCGCCAGCACTAGGCGATTTTCGGGTAGCCGTGGATTGGGATTCGCGGCCGCCACATAGACGGTAGAGCCCCGTAGCGTCGTGCTCCAACCGGCCTCGCTGATGAGTGCCGCCGCGACCGCGATGGTCGGTCGCACAGTCGAGCGCGCGGGGGTAGACCACGACAGGGTCGATCCACGACATAGGCGTGTGACGCGCGCGAGCGCGCCCGGGCCATCGCGATCGCTCCGGGCTCACCAGCAACTCGTACTCCATTCAATTCCAGGGATCATCGCGCCAGCCGCACAAGCCGCCGCCCGATAAGGTCCCGTGAACCAACGTGGCAATAGCGCATCGAGAGAGCCGCCAACGCGGCGCCGCTCCCGAGCGCAGAGCAACTTCACCCAATGACTCCATACGCTGCATGACCGATCGTCGACGCCCCACCAGGCGTGGCCGCGGACCGCGTCCGCAGAACCACGTTCCCGCCGATTCCAGCACGGATTCGAGCCCCTACCGCGAAGACACCATCCCACCGAATGGCGGTGGCGAGGTGGTGAACGGAGACGTCGAGACCCCGACGCCCGGCGGCGACTCTGGCAACGCTGGTGCGCAGCCGCAGGGAGCGGGTTCGCAACGCCGTGGCCGTGACGGCAAGGACCCCCGCGAGACTCGCGACGGCCGGTTCGGCGCCAACGGCCGACGAGGCCGGCGGGGACGAGGGCGCAGTGGGCCACGCCC
>DATCXG010000442.1:0-10962 GCA_036565945.1 Gemmatimonadaceae bacterium | reverse complement strand
CCGTTCTGGTGGCACTGGCCTTCGCGGCAGTGGCACCCTTGGACGCCGCCGGCCGGGCGGTCGCTCTCCTGACCGATGCAGTGGCTGGCGGAACCAGCGCGGCATCTCCTACCGCCTGCTCCGCGCGAATATGCTCGTTCGTTGCGGCTGCGGCGTTCGATGCCACCCGCTTAGCGTTGGTGAGCGTCGACATCGATTGCGCCTCCAGCGTCACCGCCGCGGCCCCGAGCGCAATCGCGAACAGCCCGGTTCTGATGAGCTCATGGATGATCATGACTTCGCGCTCCCCCTCATGGGCGGTAGGTCATCGGCACTGTCTTCCGTACTGTGAGTCACGAATGTCTGTAGCTGGAAGCGGGCCTCGATGACTGCTCCGTCGGAACCTCGGCGCGCTTGCTTGGCATTCGCGTTATTCGATGTTTGCAGCGACACATTCATGGGAAGCACTATCCGCGTCAGCGACCCGACATTGGCGAAGAACTCCGCCAGCTCGTGGTAACCGCCAATGATGGACATGCCATAGCGATAAGTGTCGTAGTCACCGCCCGGCGCCACCGGCTGGGGATCCACCGTGGCCACATCGAGACCCACGCGCCTCGCAGCGGTGGAAACCTGCTCGAGCAGCGCAGGAACTTCATTACCCGACGGTACGAGAGAGCGGATCAGCGAGAGGCTGCGCCGCTGGTCGGCGAGCTCGCGTCGGATCTCGTTCATGTCACCCTTGGCCATCTCCGCTTTGGCTTTGTCGTTCAACGCGACCAGGGTTTCCACTCTGGTCTGCTGTTCGGCGAGCGTGAGCGAATGCGGTTGATAGACGAGGTGCCAGTAGAGTCCAATCGCGGCCAGCGCCACGACGCACACAAGGAGCAGCGACTGTTCGCGCTGGCCCTTCGGCATTCCGGCCATGGTTACCTCACCGAGAGGGAGACGGGTAGCACAGTGATCACCGACGAATCGGGCGCCTGGTAGGCGGCATCGAGCTGGAACTCCGTGATCTCCTTCCCGTCGATAACGATCAGCGTTGACTTCACGAGTTGCACGTTCTCCACGAACGGCGATGCCTCGAGAACTTTCATGAATCGGGTTAGAGCCTGAATGTCCACAGTGTTGCCCACCATCCGCAGTTGCACGGAGGGCGTGCGGATACTATCCGGAGCGGCGGCTACGTCCTCGCCCTTCTTGCCCTTCTCTGGTGCGGGCTCGGGGGCGACCGCCGAGGTACTGTTGGTCTGGCTGATGGACGTCAACCAGGTGTAGGGCGGCAGCGCCCGGCTGATCTCATCCATCACGTGCGGCCAGACGTAGCGTTTGTCGTCGAACGACTTGATCAACGCCACCTGTCGCACCACGGAGTCGCGCTGCGCTTCCGCCTTGTGCTTCTCGGCGATCACCGCCGCGTAGCGTATCGAATCTTGCTGCGCCGTCTGCAGCTGCTCATCTAGCGAGGCCGTGCGATCACGCTCATGCACGTACATCGCACCCACCAGGAGAGCGGCGAGGGCGGCGGAACCCACGGCCCCAGCGAGCCACGGATCCTTCACCTTCGAGGCGATGCTGGAAGCGAGCCCGGCGAGATTCACCCCGGCCCCCTTGCCTCGATTCTTCTTCCCGCTACCCGGGAGGAGATTGATTTCAATCATGACGGTGCCTTCCGCGGAGGATCAGGCGGCCTGGCGCAGCGCCAGCCCGATAGGGAGCATTAGCAGTGGAGCGACATCGTCGATGACGAGCGAATCGAAAGCCCCGTCACGTACACGCAAGCGCTTCAGAGGGTTGGCCTGCTCCACCTGGATGCGAAGACGCGCAGCCAGAGCCTCGGTCAGACCAGGTATTCGCGCGCCGCCTCCGCAGGTGTACGTGGCGACGAGCTTGTTGACGTGGCGTGAGGAGCTGGAGAGGAACGCGGACGCACGCTCGATGCCTACGGCGATCTCCTCACCGCGACTCTCCACCACGGACTCCAGGTGCGGCGAGCGATCGTAGCCCTGCAGGAGGCCGTCTGCCTCCTCGGCGCTCAAGCCACGTTCACGCTGCAGATCCTCGCGGAACCGCCTTGTCCCTATGGCAATGTCACGCGAGAGGAGCGGGACGCCGTCATCCATGATGTTGATGTTCGTGACCTCATGGCCGATGTTCACCAGGCACACGACGCCCGTCATCGCGTCTGGATAGTTGACCTCGAACGCGTTGTGAAGCGCGAATGCATCCACGTCCACGGCACTCGGTTTCACGTCCGCATCGGTGAGGAGCCGAAGCTTGCTCTCGATGAGATCACGTTTGGCGGCCACGAGCAGCACGCTCATCTCGAGGCCATCGGCATCGGGATCGAGGATCTGGAAGTCTAGCTCCACCGACTCCATGTCGAACGGCACGTGCTGTTCGGCTTCCCATCGGATAAGCTCGCGCGCTTGCTGCTCCTTCACGCGGTCGATCTGGATCTTCTTGACGATCACATCTCGCCCGCCCACGGCTGTCACGACTGACTTACCTTTCAGACCCGCCCCCGCGAGCGCGGCACGTACCGCCTCCGACACGATACCAGGGTCCATGATCTCCCCCTCGACAATGGCATCGGCGAGGAGTGGAGTGATCGATACTTTCGTGAGCTCGGGCTCACCCCTGCCATGATCGATTACCGCGACCTTGATGAGGCCCGACCCGATGTCGAGCCCTACTGTCGTTTTTCTGCGACCGAAGAGCGCCATAGTGTAGCCATGCGGTGACGAGAGTTTGCGAGTGAGCTCGCGAGGGATGCCTGCGGTGGCTGTAGACCCGCCGGTGGCGGGCGATAACCGACCGTATGGCAGGCAGTTTGGCTACCAGAGACACGACCGGCGGCGGACAAGGTAACGCGGGTCAATACATCTCCGACCACGCCTGACCCGGGGGAACTGCGGGGATCGCGGCCGCGCGAAGCGCGAGGTTCGTGGCGCATTTCGAGTATTGGATCCGGGCCGCGCCATCGAGAGAGATGCGCGATGCCAATACGGCGCCGTGCACCTCAGCGCCATCGCTCACGCTAAGGGAACCGCGAACGACGACGGCGCCGAAAAACTGGCTACCGGCATCGAGCGTCAGATCGCCGTCGACTAGCAGGAACCCCTGCCCGGCGCCTCCGGAGATGTGCAGGTCTCCGGGCGCGTGAAGCACGGGGAAGTAATCGGCGCAGCCCGAGCTGCCGCCGAGCAAGCGGAGTGGATCACCCATGTTTCGCTGCTCGGTGTGGTCGCACTCACCCGACGAATTGAGAGATGGTGCCGGTGTGATCGTGACCGTAGCACCGGGGAGTCGCGCGGCGGAGGCGACCACGGCCGCGCGACCGATATCGCCGAACTGTTCGTAGGTGTCGGCGGAGGCAGCGGCCGAATCGGCACGGACGTCGACATCGCCAACCAGGCAGGGCGAGGTAGTACACTCCTCTGTGCCTACCATAGATGCCGCGGGAATGGCCAGAGCGGGGATCGGGTCGGCGAGCGGCGGACAGATCCACTGGTCCGGCGCGGCATCGAACCCGGAGATCGAGGACTCATCCGCAATGGTCGCTTCGCTGCGAGCGGTGGCGGCGCCGAGGATGGTGAGCCGGGGTGCGCGGAGAGCCACGAGGAGCGACACGCGCCTGCTCGCCTGCACGAGGCCTGAACCTGCGGCCGCCGAAGAGGTGACCAGGAAGCTGTTGGATGTGAGCTTCCAGATCTGCACGGTGTCGCTGGTTCCGGAGCCCGGATCGTAGGGCCA
The DNA here is from genome assembly GCA_036565945.1 of Gemmatimonadaceae bacterium. Classification (GTDB taxonomy): domain Bacteria; phylum Gemmatimonadota; class Gemmatimonadetes; order Gemmatimonadales; family Gemmatimonadaceae; genus JADGGM01. Next base: position 7,227 of record DATCXG010000442.1, on the reverse strand, counting down.
TGAAGCGAGCAGCCCCCGAATCGAGCTGGTGTTCCAGTCCGACTGCCACCTTCCGGGCGCCAGTGCTAGCTCCAACCCATGTTCCGCGGCCGCAAGCGCCCGGACGCGGCTGATAGAGTCCCGACCGTCGCGCAGGTCGCGCATGGCGGCGAAGAAGACGCCAGCCACGAGCGCGCCCAGCACCGCCATCGCCACCACCACCATGGCGAGTGCGACTCCAGGTCGGAGCTCGGGAGGCTCGTGCTGCTGGATGTCGGTGCGATTCATCAGTTACGTGGTGCGATGGTTGCGACGATCGAATCGGTGAATACACGGTGCGCAAACCCTGCCGCGCGGAGAGCCACATTGGTTTCCGCTCGAGAGACGATGTCGATGCGAGCCACGCCTGCTGGATCGGATGTCTCGCCGCCCGATGTATCCCTGAATGCGAACCGAATACCATCGGTGGGGAATGGCCCGCTCACCGGCTGGATCGTGCTGCACGGTACAGCGCGCGAGGCCAGGCAATCCAGATAGCCCAGGTACCAGCGGCCACCGCCCGCGAGGTACAACTGGTAGCGTGCTCGGCGAACGAAGCGGAGAGCGGCGCCAGCTCCGACAGATGGGGCGAGAGGCATGGTGAGTTGCAACTCGAGCGCCGTCGCCGCTTCGACGGCATCGCGCGCGAAGCCGGTACTCTCTGGGCAGGTTGCTCCGAAGGTGGGGTCCGCCGCGAGCACGTGCGCGTGCCAGCTCGTGATCCCCGAGTCGGTGGCGTCGAAGACCAGTACCGTATCACCCTGTCGAGGAGGAGCTATCCAGGCGGTAAGGCCGCTCGATGCGCCGCGCGAAGGGATGCTCACCCGTGTGCGCGCGTAATCCATGTCGCACACCACCGACGCGCCAAGCGCAGAGCGAAATTCGATCATCTGCGGGGCCATGGCGTAGATGCCACCCGATGCGGGCGATATCGCGCGGAGGTCGTAGCGCGGGATCTCGGCACCCTCGCGCACGGCGCGCCGTGTCTCGATGATGCGCCGCATCGCATCGAGATAACGATGCTGGCTCACCGTGATGCGCATGACCGCCGCTCCCACGACGCCGGCGAGCACGACGACTACCAGCAGCTCCACCAGGGTATAGCCGCGGTCGGGGTGGGAGATCAGCACCGCGAGGCGCTCCGGTAGACATCGACGTGGGTTGCACCGCTAGCGGTTCCATGGGGCCACGGGTTGGCGAACACGCTGTCCACGAGCTCGTGAATCCCGGGAGCTGCTGGCGTCACTACCCAGCGCTCGGAGACGGCACCATCGGCACCGATGCCTGATGCGCTGGTGCATGGCGCGGCACGGAGGAGCTCCAGTCGCGTCTCGGCGTTAGCCGCGCCGCGAGAGAGGCGCTCCCCCCCGCGTTCCAACCGAACCACCGCATCCGCCACACTCGCCATCGCTAGTAGCCCGAGCGAGAGCAGTACGATGGCGACCAGGAGCTCTATGAGAGTGAAGCCCGCTGGCGGGCGGGATGTGCAATAGCGAACGGCGCGGCCGCGGTGCGTGATGAGGAGCGTTGGTGCGAGCATGATATCGTGCGCTGTGGAGGTTGACTACTCCAGTCTGCGCGCACGAAGATGGCGCTCCGGGCGATGCAAGCATCACCCAAAGCGCCTGGAAGGAATCACTCGATTGCTCGGCTATCAGCCGGCCGACTGTAGTCAGCCGACGGCCAGAGCCACTAGTACATTTCCACCCATCCCCGACTCGTCTCGAACATGGGAGTCGCACTTCCCTTCACCGCCTTTTCTATGGCGCAGCTCGAGTAACTCACCACTGCGTTACCGCTCATCATGTTGTCGGCCAGGTCGACATTCTGTGCCATCACTCCACCCAGGAACCGAGCGCCGGTGCCGTTCCCGGTCACCGAGAGAGTACCCCTCACGATCACGGGCCCCGTGAACATGACGCCGCCGCTGGCCGTCAGGTTCCCGTCCACGAGGAGGATGCCCTGACCCGCGCCACCACTGAGGTGCACATCTCCCTTGATATGGATTATCGGGAAGTAGGGCCGGCACGACGTCTTGGTGTCGAGGTGCTCCGGATCACCCCAGTTGCTCTCGACCTTACGATCACAGAATACATTGCCAACCGGATCGGTATACCACGCGGGACCGAGACCGGTGAAGGTCTTCCCACCATCGATGGTCTTGGTCGCCAGCGCCACGAGACCATCATAGTTGAGATCTCCGAAGGAGTCGTATGTATCGACGCTGTCGGCATTCGGATCAGGCTGGACGGGTGGATCACCGGTGACGCACCCCTTGTCCAGGCACGATACATTGGCGTCGGATGTCGACCCTACCACGATACCAGGCTTGGTCGCTGCCGATGCTCCGCAGTCAGTCCAGAGGTCCGGCGAGGTATCTTCCCCGTGTATCTGCGTGGAGCCCGTGACCTTGATGTTACCTCGCGTGGTCACCGCGCCCAGGAAGTTGAAGTCGGGCTTGAGGAGCGTTACCAGCCCCCCGATTCGCTTCCGCCCCTGCGCACCGAGGCTCGCCCCGGCAAACCCCTCCGAGACTACGAAGAAATTGTCATTGCCCAAGTTCGTGACTCGCAGATTACCGACAGAGCCATCACCCGTCACGAAAGTCCTGTCCTCGAGCTTCTTTCCCGCCTCGGTATTGTTGTTCCACTCCTGGTGCCAGAGATCCCCCCGGAGCGCGGAGTTGAGGCCATATTCTGCGGCCGTCATGGCGCGCGACTGGAGAACGGTGTTCCGGCCGATGCGGAACTCCTGAGTGGAAGCGAAGAACGCTCCTGCTATGAGCCCACCGATGATCACAAGTGCCGCCAGCGCCACCACCAACGCGAACCCGCGGCGGTCACCGCTGCTATGGAGTTTCATTGCATTTATCCTCGAAGGAGAGGCAGAATCACTGGAAGTTGCGCACGGCGACGCTGCTGCTGAGCGAATCCTGGTAGAGACCCTTAGCGCGTCCCTCCTGGTCGACGACGGTCGCACTTCGGGCCCGTAAGGTCATGTTGATCCTGCGAAGATCTGCAGGATTGGTGGTCGTCGCTCCCAAGGAGTTCAGATAGGTGAATTCCAGCCCGGGCGGGGTGGCATCCTTACTCAGATATGGACCGCTCACTGGTACCAGCTTACCACACGTGGATGGGGAAACGACAAGGTTGCAGTCGTAGTAGCCGAGGTACCAATCACCATCGGCGGCCTGCGTAAGCTCGTACCGCGCGTGCCGGAAGAAACGCAGCGATGCTCCCACCGCAACCGAGTCGGGCAACGGCTTCTCGAGGGTGATCTGCCAGCCGCGAGCCAGGTCCACGATCGGCACCAGGCCGGTGCACAGCCCGCTCCCCTCCGTCGGCTGAGAGCCGGTGATCACGTTCACGACAGTACCGGTATCCATCCACTGGCGCGCTTTATAGTCGTAGACCAGCACCGAGTCGCCGGGTTGGGGTGGCTGCAGCCACGACGAGAGGTTGGTATCGTTGGACAGCACCGGAGGAGGCACCACGATCGTGGTTGTTCCCGCACCACCGGCACAGATGACCGAGCTACCCCTCGGTTCACGGAAATCCAGGAAATAGCTGCCCATCCCACCGCTGTAGATATCCCGGCCGGGCCGGATGCCGCGCAGCGAGCCCTGTAGAACAGCCACGCCCTGCCGCACGTTGCTCCGCGTATCCAGGACGCCTGAGTTGCCGGTGTAGAACTTCTGCTGGCGTACGATGATTCTCATCATCCCGCCAGCGACTATGCCGAGGAGCACCAGAGTGATCATCAGCTCGATGAGTGTCACACCGTTCCGGCGTGCCAGAAAGTGAACGCCATGTCTCTCCGCGCATCCCCGTCCGCGGACGGCTGAGCGGCCCGCACTCCAGCGCTCCAGCACTATTCTGAAGTATGTCATGGGCACCTGATGTAGCTCTGGAAGACCAGCTGCGGCGATCGTCCGCCAGCGGCATCATACGTGACTGTGTCCGTCACCACATACAGCGATGGACTCAGAGGGTCGATCTCGGCATGCCAGCGCTCACGCGTGTGGCGCGTTTCGGCGGCGCCGCCAACGATCTGGGCGCACGGTACGCTGTGCAATTGCTCGAACCTGCTCGTGGCAACGTTTGCCGCCACGGTCTGCTGGCCGGCGCCGCCGACCATGCGAGACACCATGGCCGCCGTGCTGGCGAGGCCGAGCACGCCGACCACCATGATGACGATTGCCACGATCAGCTCGATCAACGTGAAGCCTTGCCGCCCATCACGACGACGCTGGCTGGCCTGCTGGCGCCAACTGGCGCGCGAACGACGAATTGTCATCATCACGGTGAGCACCGGTCGGTGGAAATCTTGCCTAGCCCAATCACGCAGACAGTATCCGCGAACCCGTCGCGACTGATGGCTATGGTACGAGGCGTGGTAGATCCGTTGGTGAATCCACGCGGATCGAATGGGACGTTGAGCAACGCGGATGGGCCCACGAGCACTCCGTACTTAGCACCCATATCACGCAGCGCCATGGTGTCGAGATTTCCCCCGATACCGTTCTCCAGCGTGACCAGCACGATGGCTCCGTCTTGCCGGAAGTTGGCACGGCGCCCATTCTGGATGGCCAGAGCGCGCGAGAGCGAGATCATGGCCGATACCTCGTTCCGAGCATTCCGCACTGCCATCTGGCCAGACGCGCGCCCGAGCTTGGGCGCCGCCAGTGTCAGCACGATGCCCATGATCACGAACACCAGCAGCATCTCGATCAATGTGAAACCGCGCTCACTATTTCTCATGAATTCTCCTGGGTCGACTGCTCCCCAAGGCCAGAGGTGTGCCAATGCCGGATCCCGTGCGGCACAAGCACTTACAGGATCTGGCGCAGAAAACCGCCTATGCAAGGAGTAGCCAACGTGCAAGTATTTGCATGCTCCACAACAGCGCGAGCGTTCAATCGCCCAGACCGTAGTCGCGGATCTTGTAGAGCAGCGCACGGTGCGACAGGTCGAGTAGCCGCGCGGCACGGGTGCGATTCCCGCGAGTGCGCTCCAGCGCGCGCCGGATCAGCCCCCGCTCCAGCTCCTCGGTGCGCCGCTTCACCGAGAGATCACCCTCAGCAGACGAAGTCTCGACAGCGCGCCGGGATGAGCTCACCAGATCGCTGAGGTGCTCCACGTCGATGCTGTCGCCCCCCGAGAGAACGAGCGCGCGCTCGATCACATTCTCCAACTCCCTCACGTTGCCCGGCCACGAGTGTTCCACCAGCATCCGCATGGCCCCCGGTGTGATGAGGTCCACGTGGAGACCGAGCTGCTCGTTGTGACGGCGGAGAAAGTGGCGCGCCAGTTCCGGAATGTCCTCAGCCCGCTCGCGCAGCGGTGGCAGCCTGACGCCGATGACGTTCACTCTGTAGTACAGGTCCTCCCTGAAGCGGCCGGTGTTCACATCGGCGGCCAGATCACGGTTCGTAGCCGCCACCACGCGAACGTTCATTGTTCGCGAGGTAGTGGCGCCGACGCGCCTCACTTCTCCCTCCTGAAGAACGCGCAGCAACTTCACCTGAAGCGATGCCGGAAGCTCACCGATCTCGTCGAGAAAGAGCGTCCCATCCTCCGCCTCCTCGAACAGGCCCGGCTTATCGGCGGTCGCACCGGTGAACGATCCCTTCACATGGCCGAACAGTTCCGACTCCAGCAGCATCTCGGGGATCGCGCCGCAGTTCACGGCGACGAAGGATTCGTCAGCGCGAGGGCTGCACCGATGTATCAGTCGCGCTACGAGCTCCTTACCGGTACCGCTCTCACCGGTGATGAGGACTGTGGATGGATGCCGCGCCACCTTGCGAGCCACGTCCAGTGCCGCCTGGAACGAAGCGCTGTGCCCCACGATCTCGCCGCCGCGGATGGCGCTCAACTCGCCCTCCAGCCGTTGCACCTTGGCGCGAAGCTTCTCTCGCTCTGCCGCCTTGCGCACGCAGAGTATGACTTCTTCGGCCCGGAAGGGCTTCTGGATGTAGTCGTATGCGCCGCGCTGCATGGCCGCTATCGCTGTCTCGGCATCGCCGTACGCGCTCATGGCTATCACGAGCCCTCTGCCTTGCTGTTTCTGATAGCCGTCGAGGAAATCGAGTCCGCTCATCTGCGGCATCCGCAGGTCGCAGAGTACGATGTCGGCGTCCTCCTCCTCGAGGAGAGCGAGTGCCTCGCCACCCTGCCGCGCGGTAGCCGTCGTATGCCCCTCGGCGGCGAGGATCCGCGATATCGTCTGCCGCAGACCCGGCTCGTCGTCGACGATGAGGATCCTCACTGGGCCACCAGGACGTCATGGGTGGCGCTCTCCGCGTCGTCCACCTGCTCCGACGGTACCGGCAGGTAGATCACGACTGCCGCCCCGCCCCCGCGCGCGGAGCGCACCCAGACCGTGCCGCCGAAGCTCTCGACGATCCGCGCCACGACTGGCAGACCAAGCCCGGTCCCCTTTCCTGGCTCCTTGGTGGTGAAGAACGGATCGAAGACCCGCTCCGTATCGCTCCAGGGGATGCCCGGGCCGGTGTCGGCTACTACGAGTTGGATCACCTCGCGCGGCTCGCCCACAGTATTCAACCAGGCGCGCACTCGCGAGTTCTGATCACGCGCGACAGAGAATCCCAGCGGATCGTCGTCGCGCTTACCGGCATCGGTGGCAACCTCGGCGAAGGGAAGCCGTTCGCTCACTATCGTGACGCTGCCATTCCCCTCCATCGCATCCACCGCGTTCAGAACGAGGTTCACAAACACCTGCTCTAGCTCGTGAACATCCCCTAGTATCCGCGGGAGATCCTCGCACAGCTCGTAGCGCACGTCGACCCCACGCAGCGTTCCCTGGCGAGCGAGCATCTCCACCACCGCGCACGCGACCGCGTTCGGCTCCACGAGGACCGGAGGGCGCCGCCGCGAGCTGGCATAGTCGAGCAGGCCGCGCACGATCCGGTCTATCCGGGCGCTCTCACCCTCGATCCCCGCGAGCGCATCGGCCGCATCCGCATCGCCATTGACCGAGCCGCGCAGGAGGTGCGCGTAACCCACGATGGCGCCGAGCGGGTTCCCCACCTCGTGCGCGACCCCAGCGGCCAGGCGTCCGATGCTCGCCACTTTCTCCAGGTGCGCCCTCTGAGCCTGCTCCTCGAGAAGTCGGCTCGTCATGCGATTCACGCTGCGCGAGAGCCGGGCGAACTCCCGCGTCTCCCCCGGCGGCACCCGCCGCGAG
>DATCXG010000493.1:0-4412 GCA_036565945.1 Gemmatimonadaceae bacterium | reverse complement strand
TGTTGTTCAAGAAAGGGGGATGGTGAACTGCAGGATTCAGGAACTACAGGGTTCAGGGTTCAGGAGGCAGGGTTCAGGAACTGCCCTGGAGGAGAGATCTCTACCCCGAGGTAGTTCCTGAACCCTGAACCCTGCCTCCTGAACCCTGTCTCACCCGCCCTGCCTCCTGAACCCTGCAGTTCACCATCCCCCTTTCTTGAACAACATCACCGGTACCGTACGGACCATGATCCGGAGGTCTTCGGCGAGGGACTGGCGCTCGAGGTATTCGAGGTCGTAGCGCACCTTGGTGCGGACGTCGTCGATGGAGGAGTCGTAGTTGTGGTTGATCTGCGCCCAGCCCGTGATGCCGGGGCGTGCGCGCTGGCGGAGCGGATACTCCGTGATGTCCTCGCGGAGACGCGCGAAGATGCTGGGACGCTCCGGGCGCGGGCCCACGATGTTCATGTCTCCGCGGATGACGTTCACCAGCTGCGGTAGCTCGTCCAGGCGCGCGCGGCGCAGGAAGCGGCCCACGAACGTCACACGCGGATCATCGCGTTGTGCCCACACCGCGCCGCTCTGCTGCTCGGCGTCGATGTACATCGAGCGGAACTTGTAGATCGTGAAGATCCGTCCGCCGCTGTCCTCCTCGCGCCGGTCGTAGAGAGCATCGACGCGGCTGCGTCTGCGGTCGAGTCCCACGCGCGTCTGCGAGTAGAACACCGGGCCGCGCGAGGTGAACTTGATCGCGATCGCCACCAGGAGGAGGATCGGCGAGAGGATCGCCAGCGCGATGCAAGCTATGAGGATGTTGACTACGCGGTTGAGTATCTCGGAGCGGCTGCGTGGCTGGACGTCGGGGCGAGTCGGCTTCCGAGGATGCTCGCCATCGCGTACCAACTCGATAGTCCGTACCGACTCCGAGGGGATGCTGCCGCCGCTGTGACCTCCGCGTCTAGTACGCTCGATAGGCAGGTGCGCGACTTTCCGTGTCTCACGGGCGTGGCTGCGCACTGCCTCTGTACTCCATACGTTTCCCAAGTCTTCCCAGATCATATTCGGTCTTTCTCAACGGTTGGAGATGGCCCAGATACTCACGGCTATTCCCGCCGCCAGGCTCACGACCTGAAGTACCCGCAACCAGTCCTTCTTACCCTTTTCACCCACTACTATCTGGTCGCCTGCGCGAAGGCTCATCTGATCAAGGGTCGTGCCGGAAGTGAAGGCATGTTGTATTGCGTCGCTTCCGTACACTTCCTTGTTGTTCCTCTGGACCGTCGTCTTGTTCACATCGCTCTGCTGCCCCGGACCGCCGGCGAGCATTATCGCGTCCGTCAACGTCATATCGGTCGGGAGATTGTAGAAGCCCGGCTTGCCTACCGGGCCGAGAACGGCGATCTGAACGAGAGACTGAGCCCTCACTTCAGGATTCCGCAAATACTTGGAGAGCTCCTTGGCGAGGTATCCATCGAGCTCGGAGTGCAGCACGCCGTTGAGCGATATGTCCGGCAGGCCCTGGAGCTGGATCACACGCCCACCCCGAACCGCCACCGTATCGGTGAGCGTGGAGTCACCCCTCACCTGGAGCGCTATCCGGTCGCCCGCGTGGAAGTCCCCATTGGTCAGGCGGTCGTGCAGCGAGGCCGCTTCGGCCTGCTTCTGCTGCCTGGCCTCGGGATCGGTAGCTGACTGTGCTTCCCTGTCGGCCTGGGCGGCCATGGCTGTGAGCTCCGAGCGCGACGGACCGGCCCGCATGGAATCCGTGAGCGGTGGTGGCACCGGGAGAACGGAGGTGGCGTGCGAAGCGCACGCGGCTGCCCCGACGAGCAGCACGAAAGGTATGAGGGCGCGAGCCGTGGCGCCCGTGGAGCGCTTGAGAGTCATTGCCATAGTGGTCTGGGCCTAATGCACCAGCTGTGCTAGCCTGGACGCTTGGATTCGTTGTTCGAAAGTCTTTACAGGTGAACGGCTTCGCGGTACACCGCCGGCTTCCAAGCGCCAGGCGGGCCCATCCGCTGTAGCAGCGTCACAACATAACACGTGGTACGGTCCAACACGCCAACGACTGCAACCAATCTGTTTGCCAATCATCGTGAGCAACGGCAACGGACCGTGATGGTGAGCAAGCGGGCTTCGGGGCTCTCACGTGATGCATTGATATGCAATCCACGTATCGCCACTACATCGCTCCTGTAGCATGGACGCGTCACGAATGCTGTAGGTGGAAACGCCACGAATCATCTAACAGTCTACGTCTAAACAAGTTGCGAATCAGGTCTGGTCGCTGCATGACTCCTGCATAACGATCAACGTCCGTTATTACGCATGCCAGGCACGCAGTCCCCTGCCGTTGACTCCGGCGCACCCCTCCGCTGCTTCCTCTGAACGTATGTCCGAAACCGAGAAGCTGTCCCGACCACCACTGGTACTCCTTGCCAATGATCAGGAATGGTCGGCGAGGTCGCTCGAGAGCATTCTCGGTCCCAACGGCTACGCGGTTCTGCGAGCGTACACCGGGAAACAGGTGATCGACCTTGCGCGCGCGGCGCAGCCCGACCTGATCATCATCGACATCCGACTGCCGGACATGGCCGGGATCGATGTGTGCCGCACCCTCACTCACGATCCTCAATACTCACCCTCCACACCAATCGTCATCACCACCGCCGGAGCCGCGGAACGTGAGCAGCGCCTGTCTGCTTACCAGGCCGGCGCCTGGGAGTTCGCCAGCCAACCGCTGGATGGCGAGACGCTCCTTCTCAAACTCGACGCGTTCATGCGCGGCAAGCGTGAGACCGACCGACTGATCGCCGAGAGCCTCCTCGATGCGGCGACCGGTCTTTACAACATGAGGGGGCTCGTCAGACGCGCCCGCGAGATTTCCGCGGAAGCGCAGCGGATGCGCGCACCCATCGCCTGCGTTGCCTTCTCACCCGTCGCGGTGACGCCGGAGAACGGAGAACGTCCACTCAACGGCGACGCGGTGCGAGTGATGGAGCACCTCGGTGCGATCATGAGCCGAACCGGGCGAGTCTCCGATGCAATCGGCCGCGTCGGTCCGATGGAGTTTGCAATCATCGCGCCCGCAACCGGGAGCGACGGTGCCGTGCGGATGGTAGAGCGCATCCAGCACATGATGAACGCCGAGCCGCTCGCCATCGGTGACTCCGAGCACAAAGTAAAAATCCGGGCCGGCTATTGCGCCGTCCCGGATTTCTCGGAGTCCGCTGTCGACGCGGTCGAGATGCTCCTCCGTGCTACGACCGCTCTCCGTCACCTCGGCTCCGACGACGAGGGCTCGAACGCCATAAGGGCGTTCGAGCCCGTCTCCGTCAAGTCTGCCCTGTAAGCTCGCCCACCTGCGGAGCGAGGCGCGGCATCTCGTCGTCCTCGCTCGTAGTGTACCCGTACAGATACGTATAGTACCGATAGACTCCCTGCGCGCGGATGTCGTTGAGTACCGCGCCGAGAGGCCGGATCGGCAGGCGCTCGAGCAGCTTGAGCTTCGCCTCGGCCATCTTCCTGTCCGTCGCACCCGTGCGCAGCACGACCACCATGTTGCCGGTCGCTGCACCCAGCACGAACGGATCGACGCCGGCGCCCAGCGGCGGGCTGTCGACTATGATCACGTCGAAGCGCTCGCGCAGGTCGGTGATGAGCTGGAGCATCGCCTGTGAGTGGAGCAGCTCCGGCCCGCGATGCCTGCGCGTGCCGCACGGTATGAGCGTGAGCTTCTCGTGCGTAGAGCCACGCAGCACAGCTTCGAGCGGAGCATCGCCGCCCAGGTAGTCGAGTAGACCAGGACGCCGGTTCGCGCCGAACATGGCGTGCAGCTGGCCGCGCCGCGTGTCGCCGTCCACGAGCACCGTGCGGTAGCCCGCCTCCGCGAACGAGAGCGCGAGGTTCGACGACACCAGCGATTTCCCATCGCCCGCACCAGGGCTCGAGATGGTGAACATGATCGGCCCCGCGCCCGCATAGGAGTTGGTGATGCTCATGCGGATGGTACGGAAAGCCTCGATGACCTGCGCCGCTTCCTCGGGATCGGGATCGCCGCCGCGCACGCGCTTGATCGTGGGCACCGCCCCCAGGATCGTGAGTCCAAGCTCCCCGGAAGCCTGCTCGGGATAGCGGAAGCGCGAGTCGGTGTGGTCGAGCAGGAGCGCGAGACCGACGGCGCCACCCAGGCTGGCCAGCAGGGCGAGGATGATGATCTGCGGTCCGGTGCTGGTTGTAGGGTTGAGTGGCGCGACCGCGGTATCGAGGATGTTGATGTCGGGAATCGCGCTGGCCGCGGCCAGGCGCGCCTCTTCGGTGCGGCTCGCCAGCATCGTGAAGAGGTTCTGCTTCGTCTGAACGTCGCGCACCAGACGCATCTGCTCGATCGTGCGCGGCGGGATCGCCTTCAGCGTGGACGACGACTCCTCGAG
>DATCXG010000391.1:0-8000 GCA_036565945.1 Gemmatimonadaceae bacterium | reverse complement strand
AGTCGTTCTTGAAGTCCCGTGTAAGCGTCAATGCGACGATCACGCAGGAACGGCCAATGAGTCCGGTGTTCGTTAACCCGCTTCCAATCAATCTCCGGGGCCACAATTTCTTCGCCATCAACCGAACCTTTGGCGATGATTTCGCCGTCCGGGCCGCACACAAAACTCTGGCCCCAGAATTCAATGCCATCACCACCGACGGGTTGCTCGACGCCAACACGGTTTGGGACCGCGACGTAGCACCCATTGGCAACGGCGTGGCTGCGCTGGATCAATTCCCACGCGCCATGCTGCCTCGTGCCTTCCGCTGCTTTCTCTTTGGGATGCCAGCCAATCGCCGTGGGATAGAACAGAATCTCCGCGCCCATGAGACTCGTGATTCGCGCTGCTTCCGGGTACCACTGGTCCCAGCAGATGAGCACTCCGATAGTTGCATAGCGGGTACGGAACACTCGAAAGCCCGACGGCGGCTTGGCCTCGTCGTGCTGGTAGATCTCTCCCGGCGTGAAGTAGTACTTCTCGTGATAGAGGGGATCGTCGGGGATGTGCATCTTGCGGTAGGTGCCGAGCAGCGAGCCGTCGGCATCCAACACTGCAGCCGAGTTGTGATAGAGGCCCGGGCCGCGCCGCTCGAAAAGCGGGACGATGATCACCACCTCCAGCTCGGCGGCCAGGCTCTGCATGCGTTCCACCGTGGGGCCCGGGATGGGCTCCGCCAGGTCGAACCGCTCGGCGTCGGTAACCTTACAGAAATAAGGAGCATTGAAGAGCTCCTGGAGACAGATGATCTGCGCTCCCCGCCCGGCTGCCTCGCGGATGCCGCGCTCGGCGGCGTCCACCGTGGCCGCGGCGCTCTTGCCCACAGCTTGCTGGATCAGTCCAACGGTGAATGGCGTAGCAGGCATCTCCTGGAACCTCCCGTGCGATCGGAACGAGCGTCCGCCGAGTCATTCCGGACCGTGGGTAGGACCGGAGGCGGTGACCTGTCGTGGGCTCGGGGAAAGATACTCGGTCCCCGAGTCCACACGAACGGGCCGACGATCACACCTCCAACCTATCTCCAGGTCGCGCGACAACCGCGTACAACGCGGGCATGAGGAAGACACTGATCAGCAGTCGCGAGAACATGCCGCCCACTATCACCAGCGCGAATGGGCGCTGTGAATCCGATCCCACGCCATGCGCGAGTGCCGCTGGGAGGAGCCCCAGTGCGGCGACGAGCGCCGTCATCATGATCGGTCGGAGCCTCAGCAGCGCGGCCTGACGCGTGGCCTCGGCGATGCTGATACCACCCTGGCGCAGCTCGTTCGCGTACGAGATGTACACAACCGCCGTCTGCACCGAGACCCCGAAGAGCGCAAGGAATCCGATGCCCGATGATACCGAGAACGGCGTGCCGGTAATCAGGAGCGCGATCAGCCCGCCCACCGGCGCGGAGAGCGCCACGCCGATCACAGTGATGAGTGGGAACTTGAAATTGCTGTACAGCGCGAAGAGCAGAAGGAAGATCACCACGATCGTAAGTGGCAGGATGATGCGGAGCTGGGCGCGCGATGCGGTGTACTCCTTATACTCACCTCCCCACTCCACTCGGTACCCGGCCGGCATCGGTACGGCTGCGGCCACTCGCTGTTGCGCATCGTGCACCGCGCTGGCGAGGTCTCGCCCTTCAACCGAGAATTGCACGCCGATGAAGCGCGAATTGTCCTGGCGGTAGATGAATGCGGCGCCGCTCGATACCTGGATGTCGGCGAGATCCTTGAGCGGGACTTGCTGTCCGCTGGGCGTCGCCAGCAAGATGTCGCCGATCTGCTCCGGTGTCTGGCGGAACTGCGGTTGGAGCCGTACAACGAGATCGTACAGCCGTTCACCCTGCGCCACCTGCGTGACCGCCGTTCCGCCGACGGCGGCTTCGATCAGCCCGTTCACATCCGCCACATTCACGCCGTAGCGCGCGATCCTGGCTCGATCCACATCGACGGTGAGCGCCGGCTGCCCGAGTTCCTGGACCACGGTCACGTGCGTGATTCCTGGCACCTGCTCGAGCACGTGCTTGATGGAGACGCCGCTCCGCTCGAGCACGTGCAGGTCTGTCCCGAATACCTGCACCGCCAGCGCGCTCTTGAGCCCGGTCTCGGCTTCATCAACTGCGTCTTCAGCCGGCTGTGTGTAGTTGAAGATGATGCCCGGAAAGATCTTCAGCTTCTCGTTGACTGCCGCGATGAGATCGTCCTTGTCGCGGATGGACCCAGTCCACTGATCGTAGGGCTTGAGCCCCACGTAGAACTCGGCGTTGAAGAAGCCCGTAGGGTCGGTGCCATCGTCCGGGCGCCCGTGCTCTGAGCCGACTACCGTCACCTGCGGGAACGATTGCAGGATAGCGCGAATACGCGGCACGATCCGCGAGGATTCATCGAATGAGATGGTGTAGGGCATGGTCGCGCGTACCCAGAGCGCGCCCTCATCCAGGTGCGGCATGAACTCGGCGCCGATGAGTGGGATGAAGAGGAGCGAGGCGACGAACACTGCTGCCGAGCCGACGATCGTTCCCCACGGGTGTGCGAGAGCACGGTCCAGCCCACGTTGGTAAGCGCCCTTGATCGCTTCGAATATCGGATTGCGGCGCTCCCGCACGCCGCGCCGTAGCAGCCAGGAGGCCAGAACCGGGAGCAGAGTGAGCGTGACGAGCAGCGACCCCACGAGCGCGAAGATCGTGGTGTCAGCCATGGGCCGGAACAGCCGCCCGGATGGTCCCGAGAGAACGTAAATGGGAAGGAATGCGGCAATGATCACCGAGATGGCGTAGAAGATCGGGCGATCGACCTCGGCTGCCGCGTGGATGATCACATCCGTCACGCTGTGCTGCGTTCCGTGTCGCAGCGCCAGTTGTCGGTAGATGTTCTCAACCATCACCACCGCGCCGTCGACGAGGATTCCAAAGTCGATGGCGCCAATGGATAGTAGATTGGCCGGGATGTTTCGAAGGTCGAGGACGATGAAGGCGAAGAGCAGCGACAGCGGAATGGTGGCGGCCACTATGAGGCCGGCGCGCACGTCGTAGAGGAAGAAGATGAGCACCACCACTACCAGCACTATCCCGCGCAGCAGGTTCGCCTCCACCGTGTTCGTGGTGAGCGCCACCAGGTCGCTCCGGTTATAGAACGGCCGGATCGTAACGTCTTTCGGCAGGACGGAGTCGTTGAGCTGCATGGTCTTCTGCTGCACACCCGCCAGGACCGTCTGCGCCTGCTCCCCAGTGCGCATCATGATGACGCCTTCAACGGCGTCGTTGGTGCTGTTGAAGCCGAACTGGCCCAGTCGCGGCGCGTGCCCGATGATCACCTGCCCGAGGTCCTTCACGAGTATCGGCGTCCCGTTTCGCACGGCGACGACGATGTTGCCGATGTCCTCCAGGGTGTGCACGCGCCCGAGGCCGCGGACGTAGTAGAACTGGCCGCCCTCGGAATAGAACCCGCCGCCCGCGTTACCGTTGTTCGCGCCGAGCGCGTCGCCGACGTCCGCTACCGAGAGCCCCGCGCCGGCCACCCGCGTGGGGTCGAGCAGCACCTGGTACTGCATGGTCTCACCGCCGAGCGGAGAATCTTCCGCCACACCCGGCACCGACTTGTATGCCTTGGTGATGAGCCAATCGTTGATATTCTTGAGCTCCATCGGCGACCGGTCGCGACTCTCGAGCACGTAGCGGTACACGAGCCCGGACGGCGATGAGAGCGGACCCACCGATGGTGCGGCGCCCTCGGGGACCTCGACGTCGGGGAGACGCTCGAACACTTGCTGGCGCGCGAAGTAGAGATCGGTGCCGTCGTCGAAGGTGAGGCTGACGTCGGAGAGGCCGTACAGGGAAACGGAGCGAACCACGTGCAGCTTCGGGAGGCCGTTCATCTCCACTTCCACCGGCACGGTGATCAGTCGCTCCACTTCCTCCGAGGCGTGGCCCGGCCACTGGGTGATGACCTCCACTATGGGAGGCGACAGGTCGGGATATGCATCTACCGGCAGGTGCGAGAACGACCAGGCGCCGGCGGCCACTAGCAGGACCGCGAGCAGCACCACCAGGAAACGCTGGTGGAGTGACGTCGAGACGATGCGGTTGATCATCGACGCGCGACGCACCGGCTCGGTCGCCGAGCGCGGTGGCTCCGCTAGCTCGGATGAGATGTTGTCGGTGGCGCTCATTGGCTCTGCGCGAACTGGAGAAACAGTCCGCCCTCCGAGACCACCCGGTCGCCGGGCTTGAGTCCGTGTGTGATGTCGTAGCGCTCATCTATGCGCGAGCCCAATTGCACGGTGCGGCGTTCGTAACCGCCGCTCGTATCCTCCACGAAAACGAATGGCTGGTTATCCTCGTCGCGCAGCACGGCGGAGACGGGCACCAGGAGCCCGGTGCCCTCACGGCGCGAACGGATCCCGACGCTCACGTACATGTCCTTCTTGAGCAGTCGCTCGCGGTTCGGCACCAGGATGCGGACCGCGGTTGCCTTCGTGTCCGGGTCCACCAGCGCAGCGATGTTGTCCACTCGGCCGGTGAACGGCTGCGCTGAGGCGTTGGTAGTGACCGTCGCGACATCGCCCGCGCGTACCGAGCCCAGGTCCGACTCGAACACGTTCGCCATCACCCACACGGTCGAGATATCGGCAACGGTGAAACACGGCGTCGCACCCGCCTCCAGAAGCTGGCCCGGGGTGACCAGGCGTTCGACGAGAGTCCCTGCGATCGGCGCGCGGATCACGCCGTGCGTGGCGTCCAACGGTCGGCCGGCGCGGAGCGCCGCGAGCGTGGCAGCGTCCGCGCCCATGGCTTCCAACCGCTGGAGTGCCGCGTCGCGGTCGGCTTCATCCGAGATGGCATCCGTCTGCGCCTGCTCCATGTCTCGCCGCGCAATCGCGTCATTCCTGAAGAGCTGGCTGTCGAGATCCGCCACTCGTCGCGCGTTGCGGGCCGTCGCGTCGCTCTTGCGGAAGTCAGCTACCGCCGACGCGAAATCGGGCGACGACACGTAGGCCAGCGCCTGACCTTTTCTGACCTGATCACCGGGCTGCACGAGGATGCTCGTGACCGGGCCGGAGATCGGCGCCAGCACCTGCGTGGACTGGTCGCCGTCGAACTCCACGGTCCCCGTGGTCTGAACCAGCGGATGAAACGACGATGGGGCTACCGTCCTGACAGTGATGTGCTCTCGTTGTTCCGCTGGGAGCACGATGGTGGATGTCTTCTTCTGGGAGATGACGGCGGCGTCGGCCTCGTCGGAATCGGGCGTGGCGCCGCAGCCGGCGATGATCGTGACAGCGAGTCCCAGTGAGATGGCGGCGAGGGCCGCGCTCTTAGTGTTCATGGTCATCGGGGGGAAGAGAGCGAGTCGAGCGATGCGCCCACGGCGAGCTCCAGCTGGGAGCGTGCGTCGTTGGCGGCGCCGAGTGCGTCGGTGTACTGGCTCTCGACATCGAGCAGGGTGCGTTGTGCATCCAGAACCTCGAGTGCCGATGAGCCGCCCAGCCCGTAGCTGGTCGATGCGATGCGATAGGCCTGTTGGACCTCGGGCAGCAGCTCGTCGCGTAGGTATACCACCTGCCTGAGAGCGGTGCTGGCGGCGGCATGAGAGGCGCGGACTTCCTGCGACACCTGCGCCGCGAGGTCGCGGCTGGTCGCTGCCAGTTCGAGCTCGTGGTGGCGCGACTCCGCCACCTCGCCTCGGCGGTGCTGCCAGAAGAAGATGGGGATCCCGAACCCGATCTCGGTGGTGTAGGGAGCGACGGCCCCCGCGGCAAAGTCGCGAGAGACCGTCACGCTGAGATCGGGGAGCCAGTATTCGCCGGCGAGCGAGGTTGCAGCCTTCGCCCCCGTGCGCTCCGCCACCAGACTCCGCACCTCGGGCCGTCCCGCGAGCGCGCGCTGCTCCAGCGGCTCGAGGGCGGGAAGCGCCGCTGGCACAGCGAGTGAATCGGTCGCTTCGACCGCCGCGCCGAGGGTACGGCCAAGCAAGCGGTTCAGTGCGGCCCGCGCGTTGGCCACGTCGCGCTCGTTGGCTATGAGATCATTCTCTGCCTGTGCGACTTCCACCCTTGCCTTGATGACGTCCAGCCGCGCTGTGGTGCCGGCGTTGAACCGTGCCTGCGTCTTCTGTAGGAAGTCGTCGGCAAGCTGTTTGGCCTCGCGCAAGTTGTCGCCGTGGCGCTGCACCACGAGCAGCGCGTCGTAGGCTTGAACTGTCTGCGAGGCGATGGCCTGGCGCGCCTGGGCGTATGAGAACCGAACCGCGTCGACGTCCGTACCGGCGACCTTGCCGCGCAGATAGAGCTTGGTCGGGAACGGTATTGTCAGACCCAATCCGATATTCTTTGTCCCGGCATTACCGGGCCTGAGGACTCCGCTCTCGTCCTCGATACTGGCGCCGAACTCGGCGTCCGGGAGTGCCGTAGCCTCCGTGACACGGTCACGGGCCTGTGCTATCTGCTCCCGTACAGCCCCCAGTTGGGGATTGTGCGCGAGCGCCTGTTCGACTGCCTGTTGCCGTGAGAGCATGGGAGTGGCCGCGGTATCGATTCCGATCCGCTGCGAGAGCTCGCTCCCGAATTGCTGTGCGCCAGCCGATGCTCCGTAGAGCAGCAGGAACGCGCCAGCAAGAGCGTGCGTGTACATGGGTCCCCTCTGACCTGGCCGTGAGCACTGCTCGGTACCGGGGATGTCCCGTAGCCGTGTGCAGCGCGCTGCGCCCTGACCGCTTATCGGCTAGGTGCGCTGGCGTCGGCAACTACCAGGCGGTAGCCTGGGCGATGCGACGCGGGCGAGGGGCGGACGCGGACTATTCGCGCCACCGCTCGCGGTCGGGTCCGGTAGCTACCGGACCTATGCCGGGGAGGTGGGTGGTGCTCGGGAGTTGCGGTCGTCGAACCGGCTGGCGGCAACGACGTGGAGCGCGGCCGGGGGGTGCGCGGCACCATGCTGGATCGGAACAGCAGCGCCACGGACCGCGCGTTGCGGGATGCCCGTGAGTTGCAGCGCGATGCACGCGGCGCAGTCGGCGGGGTTGTGGGTGTGGTGCTGGTGCGTGCCTTCTGTCTCGACATGCGCGGGCGCACTGTTGTGCGATGCGCGGGCCTCCGCGATCGGCGCCAGCAGCGTGGCCACCGCCTGTGCCGTCAACGCCAGGATGGCGGCAAGGAGGATGACGCGCGAGCGCGGGCGGCGGAAATGATGGAGCACGCCGTTCATACCAGGAAGGTACCGACGGTACCCGCGGCTGTCACGCACCACGGGTGCCCCGCCCGGTGAGCTCAGCGCCTCTCCTCTACTGCCCCGGCAGCGCCCGATCGCCGTGGGTCGGCACCGGCCGTCACGTCATGCTCGTTCATGGTGATGGCCGCGGCGTAGCCCATCCGGAGCTCGCCCGGCAGTGAGATGAAGCGGAGTGTGTGGCCCATGTCCTGGAGATCGCGAGTTACGCTCGGTGCGAAACCGTCCTCCAGCTCCACGGCGTAGCCGCGAGTACCTCCATCGAGCTGCTGCGAGAGGAGGAAGCGCGGTAGCTCGATCGCCTGCTGGACGCCCAAACCCTGATCGAGCACGCCTGTCACGATGGTGTAGACGGCGGAGGTGATCCACGCATTACCGGCCGCCCCTACCGCCAGCACCGGGCGCCGCGTCGCGCCGCGGCCGCCGAACACTATTGTTGGGGCGATGGTGCTGCCGTTCCGTGCGAACGGCACGCGACTCCCGAACGCATCTGTGTCGCGGCCGTACGATGTGAGCTTGTCGTTGTAGAGAAATCCGAGTCCCGGGGTGACGTAGAAGCTCCCGCCCCAGGTGCCGAGGGTCTGCGTGACGGCTACCACATTGCCGTCGGTATCTGCCACGGTGAAGGCAGTGGTGCCGGTGCGGTGGCAGCGCTGCTCCCCGGCCTCCGGCTCCAGCCCGCCACAGGACGCGTCGTGTGCGCTTCGCACGCTGGTCGCCGTGCTCGTATCTCGTGTACGGCCGCCAG
>DATCXG010000375.1:0-2598 GCA_036565945.1 Gemmatimonadaceae bacterium | reverse complement strand
CGAAGCCGTACCGCACGCTACACTCATAGCAATAGATGACGGCTCCGCGGATTCCACCCGCGATGTCGCGCGCGCGGCCTGCGACGTGGTGCTATGCTTCTCGTACAATCGCGGCAAAGGCGCAGCGCTGCGGGCGGGGATTGCCGAGGCGCTTGCACTCGGCGCGTCCACGGTGATCACCATCGACTCCGATGGTCAGCATCCCCCGGCCGCAGTTCCCAGTCTGCTCGCGGGTCTGGCGGATGCCGATCTGGTGATCGGCGCACGCGAGCGCGATCCAGAGCTGATGCCCCTCGGCAGGCGGATCACCAATGCCCTCGCCAGCGCCGCGGTGGGTTCCATAGTCGGTGTCAGAATCGCCGATGCCCAGTCCGGCTACCGCGCAATACGCCGGGCCGTTCGGGAGTCGGTGGCGGCGCGGGGCGACCGCTACGAGTACGAGACCGACTTTCTCATCCAGGCCGTACGCGCAGGCTACAGGATCGCCGCGGTGCCCGTCGCCACAATCTATGGCGCACCGAGTCACTTCGGGGCGATCAGGGATTCGGCGCGCGTCGTCCGCACCATCTGGCGCTATCGCGCAGGAGTACGTCGCTGACATGCGGTTGCTTTGTACGAACGATGATGGCATTCTCGCGCACGGACTCGATTGTCTTGTACGTGCAGCGGCCACACTGGGTGATGTCACAGTGGTCGCTCCCGATCGCGAGCAGAGCGCGACGAGCCACTCTCTCACCCTACATAATCCGATCCGCCCGGTAGCGCGGGGCGCCGATCGATACCAGGTGGATGGGACCCCCACCGATTGCGTCATGCTCGCCGTGGAAGGCCTGATGCCCGAGCGCCCCGACTTCGTGATCAGCGGCATCAACCATGGTCAGAACATGGGAGAGGATGTTCTGTATTCCGGTACCGTTGCTGCCGCGATGGAGGGAGTCACGCTCGGCATCCCGTCAATCGCCATCTCCTTTGCCGGCGGCGAGCTGAAGGCCCAGCCGGAGCTCATCACCGATCAGGTCGACATAGTATCACGGCTGCTCTCGCATCTCACGTCTCTTCCGAACATGCCACGCGACACACTGTTCAACGTGAATCTTCCGCCGTTGCGATCGAGCGAGATCAAGGGAGTGCGGCTGACGCGCCTGGGGCGGAGAGTGTATTCCGATTCGCTGGCACGGATGCACGATCCGAGGGGGCGCGAGATCTTCTGGATTGGCGGCGGCTCGGCCGAATGGAGTGGCGCGGCCGATTCCGATTTTCGCGCGGTGGCGGAAGGTTACATCTCGGTGACGCCGCTCTCGCTCGATCTCACTCACACACGCATGCTGGACGAGGCCGCGAGGTGGTGGGCGGCGTTTCCATGATCCAGCTTCACGGCGCTCGCCGCCGGCTCGTGGAGGCACTCCAGGCGAGCGGCGTGCGCGATCTCGCTGTGCTTCACGCCTTCTCCGAGACGCCGCGCCACATATTCGTGCCCAGTAGCATGCGTCACCGCGCCTACGAGGATAGTGCCCTCCCCATAGGGCAGGGTCAGACCATCTCGCAACCCTCCACGCACGCGCGCTACCTGGAGCTCCTGGCGCTCACTGGAAACGAGAAGGTGCTCGAGATCGGCACTGGATCGGGCTATCAGACCGTGCTGCTGTCACATCTTGCATCACAGGTATTCTCCATAGAGCGCGTGGCGCCGTTGCTCGATCGGGCGCGCCAGGCAATTCGTGAGGCCGGGGCGAGGAACGTTTCCGTCCTGGCCGGCGACGGTACGCTCGGTTGGCGCGACTACAGCCCATTTGACGCGATCCTCGTGACAGCGGGCGCCCCCGACGTTCCAACGCCGCTGGCGGAGCAGCTTGCTGATGGCGGCCGGCTTCTGATTCCGCTGGGTGAGCGCGAGGAGCAGGTGCTCACGCTGATCACTCGCCGCGGCGATGTGTTCGATAAGCGTGACATCGGCCCCGCGCGGTTCGTCCCGCTCATAGGTACTTTCGGTTGGGCGGGGTAGGGCACGGCGCGGGGTCGGCAATGCGGGGCCCGGTGGGTTAAGATGCTCTGATCGCGAGGCAGTTGCCGGATCCTGAACACCGATAGTCGAACCAGACTCCCGTTTTGGACTACATGTAGGCGCACTGGAGACCCGATGCCCGACTACTCGGATGACGCCCAGAAGCGGCAGCGCCGCGGCGGCGTGCTACCTCCGTTCTTTGCGCCGCGCGTCACGCCGCGCGACGACTCCTCAGTGGCACCCAGCGGTGGCTGGCGTCGCGCCTCACGGCTCTTCACGCCGCCAGACGTCCCGCGCCAGCGCGGCGCGGCTAACGGGCTTCCAGTGGCCGAGCCGCCCAGAACTACATCGCTCTCCGCTGCGCCGGCAGAGTCAATCGAATCGGTTGTGCCAGCTCGAACGCCCGCGCCGGCAGTGTCGGACATGGCTGCAGTGTCGGAGGTAGCGGAAGTACAGTCGGAAGCCGCGGAGTCTGCCGTACCCACCGCTCCTGCGGTGCCAACGGCGTCTCTCGAAGCGGCGCTGCCAGCGGCACCAGGTACCGGCGCGGAGTTGGACGCACCGCCAATGGCAACCTTTCCGCTGGGGATTGCCGA
>DATCXG010000366.1:0-14493 GCA_036565945.1 Gemmatimonadaceae bacterium | reverse complement strand
CTGGTAACGATCGCGGGTGGGTATCAGCGGATACGGTCCCCGTACAAGGGAGATGCCGATGGGGATATCGAGTACAGATTGGTGATTCATGACCACTATGCAACTTTCGGATCCGATGGAACCCTGAACCGACACGCGAACGTTGGCAATTGCGCGGGCCAACGCGAGTGTGACTCGCGCCTGGAGACCAAGCCAGGCACGAACAATGGACCGTCGGCGACTGGGCAGGAGCAGCATCGCGGGCCAGATCACGAGGCGCTGGGCCAGCCCCATGACGGCGCTGATATAGATTGTGAAGGTGAACAAGTAGGCGCTGCTGCGCACCGCCCCGGCAAATCGCAGGATACGCGAGGTGTGGCCGGCGTGAGAAATGGGCAAGTCAGTGCTGTAGGGACTCAATCGGAGGTCACCCCATGGCAACACGAGTCGAAGCGCAGACGAGCATGAGCGTCTCCGACTACGATTATAGTAGTTTCTTTTACTCGTCGAGCGACGACCCGTTCGCGATTCTCGAGCCGTATAGTGAATGGTACACACGGGCGCTGCAACAGGGCTACTACCTGTTCCAGCAACCGATGTCCACTCCGCCTCGGAGTCGGATCGACGTCACGGAGGGATTGCATCATCAGCACATCGCTCTCCTGAATCTAGCGTCGTACAACTACCTCGGGATGTCACATCGCCCCGAGGTGATCGAAGCGGCCAAGGCGGCGCTCGACCAGTACGGGCTGGGTGCGGCAGGTTCGCCGCTTCTGAGCGGGATGATGGATATCCACGTGCAGCTCGAGGAGGCGTTGGCGAAGTTCAAGAGGAAGGAATCAGCGATGATCTTCCCCACGGGTTACAGCACCAACGTGGGGATGATTTCGGGACTCATGAGACCCGGAGACTGGATCATCGCTGACCAGAACGCACACGCCAGCATCGTAGATGGCGCCATCCTCTCGAAGGCCAACGTCCGGTTCTTCCGGCACAACAATCCGGCAGACCTGGAGAAGAAGCTCAAGCAGACGTCGGGCAAGAAGCTCGTAGCGATCGAGGGAGTGTACTCCATGGACGGCGACGTCTGTCCGCTCCCGGAGTTGGTGGAGGTCGCCAAGCGGTACGGCGCCCGAATCCTCCTCGACGAGGCGCATTCGGCCTTCGTCTATGGCGAGCATGGACGCGGAGTCGCCGAGATGTACGGACTGGAGGACGAGGTGGACATCCACATCGGCACCTTCTCCAAGGCTCTGGGCGGTCAGGGCGGCTATGTCGCCGGTTCCAGGCAGCTGTACAATTACCTCAAGGGCTTCGCCCGCGCGCGCGTATTCTCATGCTCGCTCGCGCCGGCGGTCACGGCGGGCGTCCTCAAGTCACTGGAGATAGCCCAGGCGGAGCCGGAACTGCGCGACCGGCTGTGGCGGAACGTGAAACACATCCGAGGCCGCCTCGGGGACGAGGGCGTGGACGTCGGAGATTCGACGTCGCAGATCATCCCCATCATGGTGCGGAACGACCGACGAATCTTCGAGCTGGGACACAAGCTCTTCCGCGCCGGGCTGTACCTCCAGCCCGTCATCTATCCCGCGGTGGCCAAGCATCGCTCGCGATTCCGTGTGTCGATCTCGGCGTCGCACACCTACGAACAGCTTGACGAGGGTGTCTCGATCCTCGTCCGCGTCCTACGTGAAGAGGGGGTCATGGTATGAGCAACAGCAAAGATGGGCTCACGCAGTATCACTTCCGCGACGCCATCGGCGGGTTCTTCGAGCTTCCCACCGAGAACGCGCGCGCGATCCTGCCGCCCGAGCTCCAGCCGATCGAGCCCCATCACGGCTCGAGTGTTCTGAGCGTGATGGCGTTCGACTTCCACGACAGCCCCGTCGGGGCCTACGGAGAGCTCATCCTCTCCATCCACGTCGCGCCACGTATCGACCCGGGACAGCCCTGGCCGCGCTCCGCGTTCTACCCATTCCGCCTCGGAACCACGACGCGTGAGTCGCGCGAGCACGCCATCGAGCGCTGGCATCTGCCGCATTACATGCAGGACATCTCGATCGCATGGGAGCGCGGCGACGGGCACATCACCATCCACGCCACCGACCGCGCCAAGCCGATCGTCGACATGACCATCACCGAGCACGAGTGGTCGAACGTGGACCACCGCTACCAGGTATTCATGAACGACGAGGAGGGCCAGTACACCTCCACCATCGTCATGTCGGGCGAGTTCAGTGAGAACGAGGAGGAGCGCGGTGGGATCGTCATCCACTCGCAGGCGATGACCGACCTGCTCGAGGATTGGGAGGTCGACTTCACGCCGTTCCGCGAGCTGTGGATGAAGAACGGGCTACAGACGTTCCATCCGCTGCAGCAGTTGTTGTCCTACGCGCAGCGATGACCGCGAAGGTCTGTGTAATCATCAATCCCGCCTCCGGGAGGGGGCGGGGCGCGAAAGCGGAGGCGGGCGTTCGACGAGCCTTTGCCTCCGTCGGCGTCACCGACATTCGCACGACGAGCACGAAGGGCGACGAGCGAATCGTCGCCCTTCGTGCCATCGAGGAGGGAGTGGGGACCATCGTGGCCGTGGGTGGTGATGGAACGTGGGGCAATGTGGCCAACGCGATAATCTCCTCCGGAGCGGACGTGCGGCTCGCGCTATGCGCGGCCGGCACCGGGAATGACTTCGCCAAGACCCTGGGGGCCCCCGCCACCGACTTCGAAGCCACCGCCCGGCTGGCAGTAGACGGCCCGGATACTCGCGTGGACGTGGGACGCGTCGAGGGGCGCTACTTCCTCAATGTCACGGGCTTCGGCTTCGACATCGCCGTGCTCGAGGACATCGAGACCATCCGCTGGCTCAGAGGCGACGCCGTGTATCTGTACTCGGCGCTGCGCCAGCTCTTCGGCTACCATGGCATCGCAATCGACGTCGCAGGCCCGACCGGACCACGCGGTTCGCGCCTGCATCTGATGCTGATCATAGCCAACGGGAAAAACTTCGGTGGATCCTTCCACATCGCGCCTGGGGCGAGCGTTACGGACGGCCAACTCGACGCAGTGGCGATCGCGGTTGCGCCGCCCCTCCGACGCATGCGACTCTTCGGCTGCGCCACGAAGGGCACCCACATAGCGCTGCCCGAGGTCCACACGGAGCAGGCGCCGGGGTTCACGCTCACCTTCCCCACCCCACCGGCCTACGAGACCGACGGGGAGTACAACCGCGCGACCTCCGCGTGCCTCGAAGTGAGCTGCGTACCGCGCGCACTGCGAGTTGTACTACCCACCGATGGGGTCACGAGCTGAAGTGAAGGCGATCACCTTCGCTGCACCAATTCCCACGTATCTCGCGACCCTGGCGGCCGGAGCGCTCTCACCGCGCCTGTACCTGGGCGCCCATGCCTGTACGAGGTTCGGCGAGGTGGAGTCGCCGCCGCTCCCGAGCGAGCGATGGGTTCGCATCCGCACGCGGATGGGAGGGATCTGCGGTAGCGATATCAATGTCATCACGCTCAGCGCGAGCCCATCCACCTCACCGTTCTCCTCCTTCCCGTTCGTGCTGGGGCACGAGAACGTGGGTGAGGTGATCGAGGTGGGGCGCGAGGTTCGCTCCGTAGCGCGAGGCGCACGCGTGGCCGCGAATCCACTGCTCTGCTGTGAGCCACGCGGAGTCCAGCCGCCCTGCGCCGCGTGCGCAGCTGGAGACCATTCGCGCTGCTCCCACTTCACCGATGGCGTTCTCCCGCCGGGGATGCTCATCGGCACCACGCGTGGAACCGGTGGCAGCTGGGGAGAGGAGTTCGTGGCGCACGAGTCTCAGCTCGTACCCATCCCGGAATCGATGAGCGATGAGGAGGCGGTACTCATCGAGCCGTTCGCCTGCTCCGTGCACGCGGTGGAGGCAAACCTTCCTAGCCCGGGCGAGAGGGTACTGGTGATCGGAGCTGGCTCCATCGGCCTCCTCACGATCGCCGCGCTGCACGCGCTCGCTCCCGAGGCGACCATCACCGTGCTGGGGCGCCACACCTTCCAGCACGCGCACGCCAGGCGCCTCGGCGCGACCGAGATCGTCTCCGCCCGTGGCGACTACCTGCACCCGCTGGCCGACGCGGCCGGCACTCGCCTCCTCCAGCCCATCATCGGGAAGCCGGTGGGAGTGGGTGGATTCGATCGGACCTTCGTGTGCATCGGCGGCGCGCGCGGCATGGACGACGCCATGCGCGTCACTCGCGCCGGCGGCACGATCGTTCTTCTGGGGAACTCCAGCAAGATGAACGGCCTCGACTGGACTCCGCTCTGGCTCAAGGAGCTCACCGTTCGCGGCAGCCTGTGCTACGGAACGCACCACCATGCCAGCCCGGAGCGGACCGCGTTCGACGAGGCCGCGGCGCTCATCGCCTCGGGGCGTGCTCCCATCAGGCCCCTACTGACGCACTCCTTCCCGCTCGAGGAGTATCGCCACGCGATCGAGGTGGCGCGCAACAGAGGCGCAGAAGAGAGCGTGAAGGTGGCGTTCAGGTACTAGCGGCAGCATCACCGATAGCCACGAGGAGTGCGATGGCGAGCGTGACGCTGGAGGGCGTACGGAAAGTGTACGAGCACGGCGGGCGCGCTCAGGTGGCCGTCCACAGCGTGGACCTCGAGATCGCCGACGGTGAGCTGGTAGTACTGGTTGGCCCATCCGGGTGCGGAAAGAGTACCACGCTCCGGATGATCGCCGGGCTCGAGACCATCTCGGCCGGACGGATCCTGATCGGCGACCGCGTGGTAAACGACCTCGCTCCACGCGAGCGTGACATCGCCATGGTCTTCCAGAACTACGCGCTCTACCCTCACATGACGGCGTACGAGAACATGGCCTTCGCTCTGAAGATGCGTAACGTCCCGCGGAAGGAGATCGACGACCGGGTGCGCAGGGCCGCCGCGATGCTGGGCATAGGCGAATTACTCCCCCGCACGCCGCGCGCGATGTCGGGTGGCCAGCGCCAGCGGGTGGCGGTGGGTCGCGCCATCGTCCGCGAGCCGCAAGTGTTTCTCTTCGACGAGCCGCTCTCCAACCTCGATGCGACGCTCCGCGTACAGATGCGGCGCGAGTTCGCGCGCCTGCACCGTCAGCTCGGTGCCACCATGGTCTACGTCACGCACGACCAGGTCGAGGCGATGACCCTGGGCGACCGGATCGTGGTGTTGAACGAGGGACGCGTCCAGCAGATCGATACTCCGGTGGCACTGTACGAGCGTCCGCGGAACACCTTCGTCGCGAGGTTCATCGGCAGCCCGCCAATGAATCTCATGAGCGGCACCATAGTGCGCGATACTGGCCTGCGCTTCCGCTCCGGCGACGGCGCGCTGGAGCTCTCACCCACAAACGAATGGGAACCACACCTGGCACCGCTCGTGGGCCACGCGGTGATCATGGGGATACGGCCCGAGGACATCGGTGTACACGCCGCGGACGGTACGGATGGTTCGCCCAGCCGCGCGAAGGACGCCACGATAGTCGCACGCATCGATCTCGTGGAGCCGGCCGGTGGCGATGTTCTCCTCTACGCTAGCACGGCGGGGCACGATCTGGCCGTGCGAGCCGCGCGCGGAGCACTCCTCCCGCCCCGGGGCAGCCATGTAGCGCTCACGCTCGACCGCACCAGAGTTCACTTCTTCGCTGCCGATACGGGAGAGGAGCTGTGAACTACGGGGGGCAGGGTTCAGGGTTCAGGAGGTGAGGGAACTGACAGGGGGCAGTTAACGGCTCCTGGTGCGGAGATCTCTACCCCGAGGTAGTTCCTGCCCCCTGAACCCTGAACCCCGTAGTTAGCAGTTCCTGCCCCCTGAACCCTGAACCCTGCCCCCCGTAGTCTTCACTCCTCCGGTCCCGGCTCGTTCTCCAACCCGCCGCTGCCGGCGGAGCCGAATTTGGGGACGGTGATCGGCCCTTTCGTCGTGTAGGGAGGGTTCTGCCTCTGCTTTGATACGTCGTAGCTCTTTATGCGTGGATTCGCGCCTTTCCTGCGGCGGCCGCGCTGCTGATCCACATCGTCGTGCTGCCCAGGCAAGGTCTCCCACGTGGTGGAACCGGTGAGGTTGCGATCCTCTTCCATGTCGCCCACCAGATCTTCGCGCTCCTCATTCCTCAGCGCCCGATCCAGCTCCTGCTGCTGGTCGCTTTTTTTCTTCTTCTTAGCCACGCCTCCTCCCTGCTGTGGGGACTGGAGAAGCGTGGCAGAGGGCATGCCACGGTGTGCGAGGTACGAACCGGGAGGCGAGCCCCTCCGGGGTACCGCCAACGAGCCACCCGGCGGCTCAGCCACCTGTAGCCACCCCTCGATTCGCCGCTCCATCGTTGCCATCGGCGGGTACGCCACCATAGCTTCCCTGGATACCATCCAGCGGAGTCATCATGCCCATGCCGCCTCGCGTCATTCGCGCGGTAGTCGCCCTCGCCGCAATAGCAGCGTTCGCGGGCCACGCACCAGCACTTGAAGCCCAGACTGACAGTGCCACGGCAATCGATGTCGGCGACGTGGCGCCCGACTTCAGCGCGCCGGGCGCTACGCGCTACGGGCTCCTCCGCGATCCGGTGAAGCTCTCCGACTATCGCGGCAAGACGGTCGTGCTCGCATTCTTCTTCAAGGCGCGGACCAAGGGCTGAACAGTCCAAATGGAGGCGTACCGTGATCAGTACGCCAAGCTGTTCGACAACGGGAACGACGTGGTCGTGATCGCCATGAGCGTGGATCCCGACACCGCGTTGGCATCGTGGGCTCGAGATGAGAGCTTCCCGGTTCTCTTCGCGAGTGACTTCGGCGGGGCGATAGGACGGAGATACGGCGTCTTCAATCCAGAGGCGGGAAAGACTGGAATGGACACCAGGGTGCTCTACGTCATCGGTGGCGATGGGAAGGTGACATATCGCGCTATGCCGTTCCGCGAGCTGGTAGGCAGCGCATACACAGAGCTCCAGAAGGCCGTGGCCAGCGCCAAGGGCGGTTCGTAACCAGCGTCAACCGCCCTTGACTGGGAGTACGGTGGGGTGAATTATGGCCCCTGAGGCGCTGCGTCTCGGAACAGCGTTTCACGGTCGATCCCGAGGCATTCCTGCCCGACCATCGTAGTCCCAGCACCAACGGTTACCCGAGCAGTCGTACGCCCATCGCCATCTCAGAGGACCCTGGTGCAGCGCAGTAGTCGTGCAGTCTCACCGAGCCCGCGAACGGGCTCGCGCTCATCGACAGGACCACCCCCATGCCGCGATCCTCTCGCGCTCGAACACGAGAGATCGCGCATCGCGACCCGGATCGCGATGTCCACTGCCTCGGGCCAGCGCTCTCGAGGCTGGCCGCGCTACATGATGGGCGCATCGCGAGCCTGACGTCGCGCCCAGCCCGCGCGACGCTGTCACCGTAGGAGCTCCCCCTCCAGCTTCGCGCACCCCCCGCACCGCAACGCCACCAAGTAGAAACCCGTACAGCAAGGATCAGTCAGTCATACCTCAATTGGAGGAAAGTCCGTGAGACTTCCCAGTTACGTCTGGAAGATCGGCCTCGCGCTTGGGCTGGCCATCCTGCCGCGCGCCGCGGCAGCACAGGGCACCGGTACAATCAGTGGCACCGTCATCGACTCGGCGACCCAGCAGCCCATCGCTGGCGCCCAGGTTACCGTCACCGGCACCACAGTAGGAACGCTCACCGGCGACAACGGCGCTTTCGTGCTACGCAACGTCCCGGCGCGTGCGATCGCCGTTCGCGCCCAGCGCATCGGCTTCGCGCCGGCCGAGCATGACATCACGCTCGCGGCGAACGACTCCGCGACTGTGAACTTCTCCCTCGTCCCCATTGCCAGACAGCTCTCGGAGATCGTGGTGGTGGGCTACGGCACTAGCACCCGACAGGGCTTGAGCAGCGCCATCGCCTCGGTGGGCTCGGAGCAGATCGCGAACACCCCGTCGGCGAGCATCGAGTCCGCGCTCCAGGGGAAGGCGCCGGGCGTGCAGGTGATGGAGAACGCAGGCAACCCTGGCAACGGACTCTCCATCCGAGTGCGTGGCCCCGCTTCCATCAACGCCGACAACCAACCGCTCTACGTGGTGGATGGCGTACCGATAATCCGGGGATCCTTCGGACAGCTCGGCATGGGCGGCCAGGATGTGACGGCCATGTCTGGGCTCAACCCCGACGAGATCGCGTCCATCGACATTCTCAAGGATGCCGCCGCTTCGGCGATCTACGGCTCGCGTGGCTCGAACGGCGTCGTGATGATCACGACCAAGCGCGGCCAGGCCGGCAAGCCGAGGATCACCTTCAACGCGTATTACGGTCGACAGAACAACCCGAAGCAGTATTCCCTCCTGAACGCCCAGCAGTACGTAGAGCTCTACAACGAGAGCGCGAAGAACGACGACTACGATCCCGAGGACTACCCCTTCACGCCGGGTGTGGAGGACGCGAACAGCTACAACTGGCAGGACGCCATCTTCCGTACCGCGCCCGTGAGCGACATCCAGCTCGGCTTCAGTGGGGGCAGCGACCAGACGCAGTACTACATTTCCGCGTCCCGCTTCGACCAGCAGGGTATCGTGATCGGCTCGGGCTACAACCGGATCGCGACCAGGGTGAACCTCGACTTCGCCCCCTTCAGCAAGCTCTCGCTGCGCACTTCGGTGGGTCTCACGCGTGAGGACCACCAGCGCGTTGCCGGCGACGGAAGCATCGATGGCGTGGTGACCAACGCCCTGGGCATGCAGCCCTTCCGACCGATCTACTCCACGGACGGTAGCCTCGCCGGTAGGGCCGAAGGCCTCAAGTACTCCAACCCGGTGGCTCTGGCGACGATCAACTCCACCAGCCTCAAGACGCTGCGCGCGCTCGGCAATGTCGACGCCACCTACCGGTTCACAGACAGGGTCTCACTCACCGGTCGGCTCGGCATGGACATCATGGGCCTGGACGAGGACCAGTGGGCCTCACCGACTGTCGACAGGACGTACGCGGCGAGCAACGGAGGCGTGGGGAAGAGCGGCCACACGAATGCGAACCGCTACATCATGGAGAGCTTTGCAACGGTGGACGCTCTGAGCAGCGCCACCAATCATCTCTCGCTGGTGGGTGGCGCGAGCGTGGAGCACAACAACACGGACCTGAACTTCATCCGCGGCGAGAACTTCCCCGATGGGTTCACCAGGTACGTGCGGAACGCGAGCATCGTGACGGAGTACGACGGCCACAGCTCCGAGGACAACCTCGTCTCCTTCTTCTCGCGCGCCAATTACTCGCTTCTCGACCGCTACCTCTTCTCAGCCAGCCTCCGTGCCGACGGATCGTCACGCTTCGGCGAAGACAATCGCTACGGCATCTTCCCCGCCGCATCCGTGGGCTGGGTGGTGAGCGACGAGCCATTCGCCGAGGGGCTCGGCCGCGTGGCGAACCTCAAGTTGCGCGCGAGTTACGGCGAGACCGGCAACAATGCGATCGGTGACTTCGCCGCGCGGGGTCTCGTTTCGGGCGTCTCCTACTCCGGAATACCGGGGAGCGCACCGGCCTCGATCGGGAACCCATCGCTACGTTGGGAAACCACGCGCGAGTTCAACGGTGGGATGGACCTCCTGGTCTTCGACGGTCGACTCGGCATCACCGCGGACTATTACATCCGGAAGACATCCGACCTGCTGGTACAGCGTCCGATCGCCATGACCACCGGCTTCAGCAGTGTCTGGGACAACGTGGGGAACGTGGAGAACAAGGGCGTCGACATCGGTGTCACCACCGTTAACGTCCGGCCCGCCGATGATGACGGCTTCGGCTGGACCAGCACGCTCAACTTCACCCACAACAAGAACGAGGTAACGAACCTCTTCGGCGGCCAGCCGTTCACCACCGGTATCAACGGCCGCGAGACGAGCAGAGTTGCCGTGGGCCAGCCCATCGGCGCGTTCTACATGTACAAGTTCGAGGGCGTGGACCCGGAGACTGGCGACGCGATCTACAAGGACGTGGATGGGGACAACACGCTCACGTCCGCCGACAAGATGATCGTGGGCAACCCACACCCCGACTTCTTCGGCGGCCTCGCTAACGAATTCTCGTTGAAGGGCTTCTCGCTGCGCACCTTCCTGCAGTTCAGCAAGGGTGGCGACGTGTTCAACATGATGCGGATCTTCACCGATGATGGCGGCTGCACCTGGGACAACATGACCACCAGCGTTCTGGCACGGTGGCAGAAGCCGGGCGACAAGACCGACGTTCCGCGCATGAGCTACGACTGCACCTCGGGCGCGGACGAGATATCCAGCCGCTACATCGAGGACGGCTCGTTCCTGCGGATCCAGGAGGTAACGCTGGCGTACAAGATCCCCGCCGGTCTGCTGTCGCGGTTGAACATGAGCGACGCCCAGATATTCGTCTCCGGGCGCAATCTGCACACGTTCACCGATTACACGGGCTACAACCCCGACGTCAACAGTGCTGGCTCGACGGCCAACATCGTAACGGGCACGGATTACTACGCCTATCCTATCGCCCGCACATTCAGCATCGGCATCAGAGGTGGCTGGTGAACGGCCGCCGTGGACCTCAGATGAGGACAGTGAGAACTATGAGATTGCGACTCATGCTGCCGGCGCTGCTGCTGGGGTTTGCCGCCGGGTGCGACTCGACGCTTCAGACCGAGCCGGGAGACCAGCTCCCCAGCGAGACAGCGATCGTCGACGGACCCACCGCTCACGCCGCATTGATCGGCGCGTACGACGCGCTCCAGGACCTGAGCTATTACGGAACCGACTTCCTCCTCCTGGGCGACCTTTCTGCCGACAACGCGGAGCACGTGGGCACGTTCCAATTCATGGGTGACATCGACCGCAACCAGATCCGGGCCGACAACTCGGCCGTCACGGGCGTGTGGGAGTCGATCTTCGTGGCCATAGCTCGCGACAACGCGATTATCCAGAAGGTACCGGAGATCACGGACGTCGATGATGAAGAGCGCAATGAGATCCTCGGTGAGGCGTACTTCCTGAGGGCTCTGAGCTACCACAATCTCGTGAAATTCTGGGGTGATGTGCCGATGCCGCTCGAGCCCGCGAAGAGCCCGGCGGAGGCTGCGGCATACACACGGACTCCGGCTGCACAGGTGTACGCCCAGATCCTGAGCGATCTCGACAAGGCCGGAAGCCTCATCACCGACGAGTCCCAGACTCGCCAGGCATCGCTCGGCGCGGTGCGGGCGCTCCGCGCGCGCGTGCTCCTGTACAAGGGCGACTGGGCCGGCGCCGCGGCGAACGCGGATAGCGTGTACGACATGGGCTACACGCTCGCCTCCAACTACAGCGACCTGTTCACGGCCGAGGGCGCCGACACACCAGAGGACATCTTCAGGATGAGCTCCACGGCAGTGGACTACAACGAGATGGGTTACTACTACCTCTGGGACGGCCGCAACGAAGTCGATCCCACCGCCGACCTGGCCGCCGCGTACGAGGCCGGCGACGCTCGCCACGACTGGTCGGTGCGTGAGGACGACGGCTACTTCGAGGGCACGAAGTTCCCCACCACCGTAGGCTCCGAGGATCTCCACGTGATCCGACTCGCCGAGGTGATCCTGATCAAGGCGGAGGCGCTAGCGCAGCAGAACGACCTCGATGGTGCGGTGGACGAATACAACAAGCTTCGCGTACGCGCGCACCTCGCCACGCATGTCCTGGGCACCGACGTACACAACAAGACCGAAGTACTTCAAGCGATCTCCCACGAGCGCCGCGTGGAGCTCGCGATGGAGGGCGATCGTTGGCCCGACCTGGTCCGCACCGGTCAAGCGGCAGCCGTGATGGGCCTGTCGCCCGACCAGGAGTACCAGACCCTGTACCCCATCCCGGCCCGTGAAGTTGTAGTAGCACCGGGGCTGGGCCAGAACCCGGGATACTGAACTACGGGGTTCAGGGTTCAGGGTTCAGGAACTGCCTCGGTGTAGAGATTTCTACACCGAGGCAGTTCCTGAACCCTATCGGTTCCCTTACCTACTGAACCCTGAACCCTGAACCCTGCTTCCTATCCCCCGCAGCAGTCCCTGGGCTGCCGCGACGCCGCTGCCGGGGCGGACGGCGATTCCCACATCCATCAGAGCCATCTCGACGCCGGCGAGGGCGCCGAGCAGCATTAGCTCGTTGAGATCGCCGAGGTGGCCGATGCGGAAGAGCTTTCCCGCGAGCTGACCCTGGCCGGCGCCAAGCGAGAGGTTGTAGCGACGGTAGGCGACGTCGATGACCTCGTTCGAGCTCACGTTATCGGGCACCATGACGGAGCTCACGGTATCTGAATAGGTGCTCGGGTCGCGCGCGCAGAGCTTCAGTCCCCACGCCTTCACCGCGGCGCGGCAGGCATCGGCGAGGCGGCGGTGGCGTGCGTAGATGTTCTCCAGACCTTCCTCCAGCATCATGTCGAGCGACTCACGGAGTCCGTACAGCAGCGTCACGGCTGGAGTGTACGGGAAGTAGCCCTCCGCGTTCGACTTGATCATCGGCCCGAAATCGAAAAACGCGCGAGGAGACCTGGCGCTCTCCCGAAGCGCCAGTGCCTTCTGGCTGACGCCGATCATCCCCAGCCCGGCCGGGAGCATGAAGCCCTTCTGCGATCCAGTGATGGCGAGGTCCACGCCCCACTCGTCCATACGGAAGTCTATGCTGCCCACCGAGCTCACGCCGTCCACGTAGAGGAGAGCCGGATGGCCAGCCGCGTCGATGGCGCGGCGCACAGCGGCCACATCGCTCGTCACGCCAGTGGACGTTTCGTTGTGGACCACGAGCACGCCCTTGATCTCGTGGGCGGGATCGGCGCGCAGCGCCTCCTCGACCCGGTCACTCGGAACAGCATCGCCCCATTCGGTGTCGATCACGTCAACCTGGTAGCCGAGGCGGCGAGCGCTATCGATGAACAGATGCGAGAACTGGCCGCCCCGTACCGCGAGTAAACGGTCGCCCAGCGAGAGCGTGTTCACCAGCGCCGCCTCCCACATCCCGGTCCCCGTGGCAGCGAAGACGAATGGCTGCCCGCTCTCCGTGCGGAATACCTGCTTCAACTTCGGAAAGATCGCGCGCGGCAGCTCGGGGAACGACGAGGACCGATGGTCATCAGTGGCGCGATGCATGGCGCGCTGAATCCTGTCGGGCGTGTTACTGGGTCCGGGTACGAAGAGGAAGTTGCGTCCGGGCATGCGGCGCTCCTGTGAGTGCGCGTGTGGTTAGGTGAGTGAGAGCGGCCAGCAGGTGCATGAGGAGTGTGTTGGCCGGGGCCTGCCTGGTGCTGAACAAACTATACTGGGCTCAGGACTTCTGCTGGCCCGGGCTCAGGGATTCTGCTGGCACGATGACGGCGATCGCGCTAGAATCATGGCCCTGCCCATCAAGGGGGGGCCGATTGTGCCATCGCGCACCACATCCCCTGCCCTACCTCTCCCCTGCTTCTGCAGCCGTGACCCGTTCGACGCTCGAGTGGCCGGGAGCAGTATCGTGGGCCGAGACGAGACACTACCAGCCGTTGGAGAATGCACAGTGATCACGACACCGCTCGCCTTGCTGCTCGTTCTACTTCAGACACAAGCCGGCGCCGCGCCACCGGAGGCCCCGGCCGCGATCGGCGTGCACGGTGCCTCTTACGGGCCCGATGGCCGGCTGGCTGTCGCGATCGACGGCGACCTCTGGGTGCAACGTTCGCCAGGTGATACCACGCACTGGGCTCAGGTCACATCAGGCTCGGCGTGGGACCGTGATCCCGTGTGGAGTGCCGACGGCAAGTGGCTGGTCTTCGCATCCAATCGTTCCGGCGGCTCACGACTGTACCGTGCCAGGGTGGATCACGGCGGAGCGCCGGCGACTCCCGAGCGCGTGACGACCTCCGGCGAGTGGGAGAGCAGCCCGACCACCGCTCCGGGCGGTGGCATCGCGTTCGTGCGTGGCCGCGGCCCGGTCGCCCGCCTGTACCTCCGCACACCAGATGGCCACGAACGGCGCATCACCAAGGCGAAGGCGACAGCCGAGTACTGGCCCGCGTTCTCGCCCGACGGCAAGCAGCTAGCCTATGTGACCATCACCGAGAAGGGGAATCGGCTGCATATACGGCGGCTGGCTGGTGATTCCGATCGTGTGGTGGTGAGTGGCCGCGCCGTCGAGCATCCAGCGTGGTCGCCCGATGGCAACCGACTCGCCTTCGGCACACGGAGCGGGCCCGCGGGCGTCTGGGTCACCTCGTTGGATCGAGATTACGTGAACCTCGCGAGCGCGCGACGCGCGGAGCCCGCCTGGTCGCCCGATGGACGCACCCTCGCACTAGTCGAGCTCCCGCCGCCACCGCCGGGCTACAATGGGGATCCAGATCGACTCGGCGGCCGTGAAGCCGGCGCCGCGCTGAAGGGAGCCGGGCACCTCTGGTTCGTGGCCGCGCCGCCGGCCCCGGACAGTGGGAACGCAGCCATGCTCGCGATCCATGTCGACCGGCAGGCCCACAACGCCGAGCTGTTCGACGCCGCATG
>DATCXG010000364.1:0-2204 GCA_036565945.1 Gemmatimonadaceae bacterium | reverse complement strand
GGCAGCGGTAGCACGGCCCCTCGCTCGTGGCGAATACCGACGCCTGTCCCTCGAAGCGGAAGATGCTCCCGTACACATTCGGCGTGCCGGTGAGCACGCACGCGTCGTTCACCAGGTAGCGTGTGGGGAAGTTGTCCGTCCCGTCGACCACGAGATCGTAGCCGCGGATTATCTCAAGCGCGTTCTCCGACGTGAGTCTGGTGTCGTACGTCTCGAGCTCCACGTGCGGGTTCACATCCGAGATACTGTCGCGAGCCGAGTCCAGCTTGGAGCGGCCGATGTCCTTGGTGCCGTGGATCACCTGGCGCTGCAGATTGGTGAGATCCACCACATCGAAGTCCACCAGGCCCAGGTGGCCGACGCCGGCCGCGGCGAGATAGAGCCCCAGCGGCGCGCCGAGGCCGCCGGCGCCAACCAGCAGCACGCGCGACGCCTTCAGACGCCGCTGCCCCTCCAGGCCAACTTCGGGAATGATGAGGTGCCTGCTGTAACGCAGCACCTCATCGTTGGAGAGCTCTGGCAGCTCCGCCAGGCGCGCCTGGATCGAATCAACGAAAGCTTCAGTGGTCGCCATATTCGTCAGCCCCCTGCCACGGTTGGGACTACAATGACTTCGTCGCCGTCGTTCGTGGACGCGGAGAAACCGCCCTGGAAGCGGATGTCCTCGTCGTTCAGATAGAAGGTGACGAAGGGGTACGGCTTGCCTTCATCGTCGCGCAAGCGCTTTCCCAGCTCCGGGAAGCGGCCGATGACATCGGTGAGCGCGTCGCCGACGGTCGCGCCCTGTGCTTCCAGTGTCCGCTGGTCGGCCGCCAGTTTCGCCAGCATTGTTGGTAGATGCACGGTGATGCTCATGTCGTTACCTCGTGTTCAGAAATATGTGCTGCATCCGCGGGGTATGCAGACGAGCGGGATTCGGTGGATGTGTCGCTGTCGAACCGTTCCACGCGGTAGCCAGCGGTGCGCGGCTCGGAGACGAAGGTCACCGCCGTCACGCCTTCGGCGCGCCACGCCGCTTCCATGGCGGCCGCAACGCGCGTCGCGTCGTCGGCCGTGGCGAGCGCGACGATGGCCGAGCCCGATCCGCTGAGCGTGGCACCTACACCGCCGGCTTCGCGCACTGCCTGGACAACCACGTCGTAGCCGCGTACGAGTGGCCTGCGATGGGGGATGTGCAGGGGGCCTTCGAGGCCTGCGCGGAGGAGAGCGGGATCGCCACTGGTGAGCGCGAGCACCAGTGCAGCGCTCGCGGCGACTGCCCTGCGAGCATCGAGATGTGAGATCACCGAGGGGAGCGCGGCTCTCGCCAGGTGGGTGTCCACCTTGAAGTCAGGGACGGCGAACGCCAGTCGCAGCGACTCGTGAACCGGGATGGGTGAGAGGATGGTGGATTGGTCGGTGCCGCGCACTGCGAGCGTCGCGCCTCCGTGTACGCACGCGCCAACATTGTCCGGGTGTCCCTCGATCTCGGCGCACAGTGTGGCGATCGTGGCGTCGTCGAGCCCGAGATCCAGCAATGCGTTGGCTGCTCCCGCCCCCGCCACCAGAGCGGCCGCGGACGAGCCGAGCCCGCGCCCCACGGGGATGTCGGAAGAGGCGTGCAGAACGAGCCCACCGGGCAGCGCTCGTCGCGCGACCCGGCAGGCAGTGGCGAAGCCCACGCAGAGCAGGTCGTCCTCGGCTGCGCCTTCCAGCTCTCCGAGGGTACCCTCGCGCGTGAGTGTGGTGTCCACCTCGCCGGCTGGTTTCAGACGTGCCTCGAGATGCAGCCAGCGATCCACCGAGATCCCCACACAGTCGAAGCCGCCGCCCAGGTTGGACGTGGAGGCGGGTGCATGTGCCACTACTCTCATATGACCTTCGCCTCTCATGCGGCGTTCGACACGAGCGACACCACCTCGCGCAGCCTGGCATCGATGAGCGGTGCCTGGGCGACGGCGCCGTCCACCGCCTCCACTGTCTTCAGGCCGTTGCCCGTTATGCAGATTACCACCTCGTCGTCGGCGTGGAGCCGGCCCTCGGAGGCGAGCGCGAACGCGGCCGCTACCGTCGCGCCACCGGCGGTTTCGGTAAACACACCCACATCCTCCGCCAGGATGCGGATCCCTTCCACCAGCTCGGCGTCGCTGACGTGAGCGGCCCAGCCGCCGGTGTCGTGGATTGCCTGCGCGGCATAGCGGCCATCGGCCGGGCTGCCGATCGCG
>DATCXG010000344.1:0-4598 GCA_036565945.1 Gemmatimonadaceae bacterium | reverse complement strand
GGAGCCACAACCCGGATGGCGGCTGCAGCGGCTGCGAGAATGCTGGAACTCTCATGGGCAGCGGCAGCGTTCGTGAGTTGCCGGACTTCGACCTGGCCCACTCACTGCGCCATGTAGACGCAGTGGGGAAAGCCGTGCTCTACGCTCGTCACACAACCACTGTGGGCGACACGCGTCCGTGGCTCGAAGATCCCGACGTGCGCGACGTGCCCCACCCAGGTGAAACGATCCTGCGCGGGCACCCGGTGTGCACCATCTTCGCCGCCGGGCGCGACGATGTCGAGTGCTACGCGGCGCTTGTGCGCGCGGCGCGAGGTCGCTATGACACGATAGAACGTAAGGACTCGGGATTCAGGGTGCAGGGCACGGAGGGTGGGGTGAGTGAGTGAATAACGAAGCGGACGACGTAACAATCATCGAGTCAGCCACTTGCCTCGGCTGCGGCTGCGCGTGCGACGACATAAGCGTGGTCGTGCGTGGCGGTCGCATCGTGGAAGCGCGGAACGCGTGCCACCTCGGCGTGAAGTGGTTCGGCGACGGTACCGTGAGCACCGGCGTCACCGTGCGTGGCGAGAGCGTGCCGGTGGAGCGCGCGCTCGACGAGGCCAGTGCGCTGCTCGGCGGTGCGCGGCGGGCGCTCGTATACCTGGCGCCCGACATCTCGTGCGAAGCGCAACGCGCTGCGGTAGCGCTAGCCGACCAACTGCACGCAGTGGTCGACAACATCACATCGTCCACCGCGGCGGCTGGCACACTCGCGGCGCAGCGCCGCGGCCGCGCTAGCGCCACCCTTGGCGAGGTGCGCAACCGCGCCGACGTGCTCGTCTTCTGGGGAGTGGATCCCGCCGAGCGCTACCCGCGCTACCTCACACGCTACGCGCCCGATCCGGCCGGCGTGTTCGTGCCCGGCGGCCGGAGCGACCGCACCGTGATCGCGGTGGATGTGGGCGACGAGCACGGTCCGGCCGACGCGGACGTGCGCATCGCCATAGCACCCGGCGACGAACCGACAGCGATCGCCATGCTGCGAGCCACGCTGGCCGGCCGCGGCCCCGCACTCGGCGATGCTGGCAAAGGTGGCGATGCTGGTAAAGCGGGCGATACTGGTAAAGCCGGCGATGCCGCTAAAGCCGGTGCGATAGGCAATCCGGGCGAAACCGCCAATACCGGCACGACCCGTACGACCGGTACTACCGGTACGACTGGCAATGCCGACCCGGTCGCCAGAACCGCGGACACCCCGACCGCCACGCAACCACTCGCCGAGTTGGCGCTCATACTGGCCGGGGCGCGCTACGCCGTAGTGGTGTACGACGCCGAACCCGGGAAGCGAGAGCACCCCGGCCGCGCCGAGTCGCTCATCGCGCTCACGCAGGAGCTCAACGCCACCATTCGCTGCTCACTGAGCACCCTGCGTGGCGGCGGGAACCGCGGCGGCGCCGAGACAGTGATGACCTGGCAGACCGGCTTCCCCATGACCGTCGACTACTCGCGCGGTGCTCCGCGCTACCGCCCCGACGAGGGTGCCGCCGCTCTCCTGGAGCGAGGGGCAGTGGACGTCGTACTCATCGTAGGCAACGCTCGCGCGGCCGGCGTACCCGATCTGGGCGAGGCGCGGTGCGTGGCGATAGGTCCGTGGTCCAGCCAATTCACGCCGGCGCGCGAGGTGGCCATCGACACCGGCGTGGCCGGCATCCACGAGGGCGGGCTGGCATACCGCATGGACGACATCCCGCTCCCGCTGCGCCCGTCGCTCCCCGGTCCAGCCGCCGCGCCCGACACGGCCGCACTCCTGGCTGCCCTCGGTGCGCGGCTTCGCGCGCGCACACAGCAGGGAACGAGCGAGGGAGGCAGCAAGTGACGAGGCTCCGGATAACCGGCGGTGAAGTGTACGATCCCGCCAACGGGGTGAACGGCGAAGTACGCGACATCTGCGTCGATGACGGCCGGATAGTGGACACGCTCCCCGACGACACTCCCACCCTCGACGCGCGCGGGATGGTCATCATGCCGGGCGGAATCGACATCCACGCTCACGTGGCGGCCACCAGCGTGAACCAGGGCCGGCGTCTACTTCCCGAGGAGCACACCGCCAACCCAGTGCAAGCGCCAGAGCTCGAGGAGGGCGAGGCGCGTTCCGGGACCGGGGGGACCATCCCCACCACCTTCACCACCGGCTACCGCTACGCGGGGCTCGGCTACACCACGGTGTTCGACGCAGCCGTGGCGCCGGTGAGCGCGCGCGATACCCACGCGCAGCTCGACGACACCCCCATCATCGACGCCGGCTTCTTCGTCCTGATGGGGAACGACCAGTACCTGCTGCAGCAGATCGCGGCCGGCGAGCGCGATCGCGCGCGCGACTACGTAGCCTGGCTCCTGCATGCCACCGGCGGCTACGCGGTGAAGATCGTGAATCCCGGTGGCGTGGAGATGTGGAAGCGCAACGTGCGCGCCGTCAACACCATCGACGACACGGCGCTCGCCACAGGCGTGACACCGCGGGCCATCCTCGAGACTCTGGCCGACGCAGCGAACACCCTCGAGCTGCCGCACCCCATCCACATCCACTGCAACAACCTCGGCGTCCCGGGGAACGTGGCTACCACGCTCGAGACCATGCGCGCGATGAGCGGCCGGAGAGCACACTTCACCCACCTGCAGTTCCACAGTTACGGTGGCGAGCCTGGCAAGCCGTGGACATCCGGGGCGAGAGAGATAGTCGAGTACCTGAGCGCCCACCCCGAGCTCAGCGCCGACGTGGGCCAGGTGATGTTCGGACCAGCGACCACAGTCACCGCCGACGGCGCGGTGGAGTACCTGCTCCACGCCAGTAGCGGGCGGAAATGGGTGAACTCCGACATCGAGCTCGAGACCGGGTGCGGGATAGTCCCGTACGAGTACAAGGACAAGGCAGCCGTCTCCGCGCTGCAGTGGGCCATCGGGCTCGAGCTGTTCCTGCTATCGAGCGATCCATGGCAGACAGTCCTCTCCACCGACCACCCCAACGGCGGCTCCTTCACCAGTTATCCTGAGCTCATCCGCCTGCTCATGGACAGCGCGTACCGTGGCGAGCAGCTCGCGCGCGTGAACCAGAAACTCCTCGCCGGCAGCGCGCTGGCCGACGGCATCACGCGCGAGTACACACTGAACGAGATCGCCATCATCACGCGCGCCGGCCCCGCCAGACAGCTCGGCCTCACGCACAAGGGCCATCTCGGTGCCGGCGCCGACGCCGACATCACCATCTACACCCGCGACGCCAACTACGCCGCGATGTTCGCCACGCCGCGCTACGTCTTCAAGAGCGGCACCCTCGTGGTGAACGAAGGCCAGCTCCGCCGCGCGCCGGCCGGCCGGCGGCTCCACGTACAACCAGCGTACGACCACGCCGTGATCCGCGACATCGAGCACTGGTTCGACCGCTACGGCACCGTGTCGTTCGCCAACTACCCCGTGGCGAAGCTGGGCGACAGCGAGGGAGAGGCGTAGGATGCTGATCCGTGGCGTAGAGATCGAAGACACCTTCGCCGAAGCATTCGGCATGCGCGCGGCACGCGTGATCATCACCGCTGCCACCCCCGAGTGGGCGCGCACCGCCGGGCTCGAGATGACCGGCTTCGCTACATCAGTGATAGCGTGCAAAGTTGAAGCGGGCATCGAGCGTGAGCTCCCGGCCGCCGAGACACCCGATGGCCGGCCGGGTGTGAGCGTGCTCCTGTTCACCATGGACTCCGCCAGTCTCGCCAAGCGACTCGTGGAGCGCATCGGTCAGACCGTGCTCACCTGCCCCACCACCGCGTGCTTCGACGGACTACCCGATGCGAGCGAGCGGATGAGCGCCGGCAAGTCGCTACGAGTATTCGGCGACGGCTTCCAGGCCAGCAAAGTGATCGGCGGCACACGCTACTGGCGGATCCCGGTCATGGAAGGCGAGTTTCTGGTTCAGGAGAGCTTCGGGAAAGTGAAGGGAGTGGGCGGTGGCAACTTCCTCATCCTGGCCGAGAACGCCGAAGCCGCACTGGACGCCGCCGAGCGCGCGGTGACAGCCATGCGCAAGCTGCGCGGCGTCATCCTCCCCTTCCCTGGCGGGATAGTACGAAGCGGTAGTAAAGTAGGGTCGAAGCGTTACAAGGGAATGATCGCCACCACCAACGATGCGTACTCACCCACCATCCGCGCGATCACCCAGAGCGCACTACCTGACGGAGTGAACTCCGTACTGGAGATAGTACTCGACGGAGTGACCCCCGAGTCCATCTCGGCGGCCATGCGAGTGGGGATCGACGCCGCGTGCCGGCCCGGTGTGCACAAGATCACCGCGGGCAACTACGGTGGGAAGCTAGGGCCGCACCACTTTCATCTGCGGCAGATCATGAGCGGCGAGGCAGAGCGAGAGTAGGGTAGGAGAGCGTGGCGGGACATTGACCGGCGAGAGACCAGCGGCGCAGTAGAATTAGAAAATTCTAATCTAGAAATCCTTCACTACCGTACTAACCCCATAATAGGTATCCTCCCGCGTACTCCATCGTCCACAATGTGACGAGAGGGTGGAACGCGGGGTTACACCTGTGTCACCCGCAGCTCCCGGCTCATGT
>DATCXG010000343.1:0-6640 GCA_036565945.1 Gemmatimonadaceae bacterium | reverse complement strand
GGAGCCGGTGGGCTGCGCGAGCTGAGGCTCGCAACAGGTCTTCGGGCGACGAGACGCTCCCCAATCCGGTCCCAATTCCATTTCCCGACTCTCGCCTCCATGCCCTTCACCACACTCGTCTTCGACGTTCGCGATCGCGTTGCGACCATCACGATAAACCGTCCCGACAAGCTGAACGCTCTGAACGATGAGACGATCACCGAGCTCGGTGAGGCGATCACGCTTGCCGAGCGACGCGACGACATCGGAGGCGTGATCCTCACGGGCGCCGGATCGAAGGCGTTCGTGGCCGGCGCCGACATCGCCGAGCTCGCGCGACAGGGCCCTCTCGATGGCCGAGAGCGCTCCAGCCGCGGCCAGGAAATCTTCTCGCGTTTCGAGAGCTTGCCGAAGCCGGTCATAGCCGCAGTGAACGGTTTCGCCCTCGGCGGCGGCTGCGAGCTGGCCATGGCGTGTCACATCCGCATCGCGGCCGATACGGCAAAGTTCGGGCAGCCCGAGGTGAAGCTCGGCATCGGACCCGGCTACGGTGGTACGCAGCGCCTGCCACGCCTGGTGGGTAAGGGCCGGGCACTCCAGCTCATTCTCACCGGCGAGATGATAGACGCCCAGGAGGCGTACCGGATAGGCCTCGTGAATCGCGTGGTGCCCGGACCGGAGCTGCTCCCCGAAGCGGAGCGCATGCTCCGTAAGATCCTTGCTCAGGGGCCGATCGCCGTAGCGCTGTGCATCGAGGCCGTGAACCGCGGGCTCGAGAGCACTCTGGAAGAAGGGCTCACGCTGGAGTCGAACCACTTCGGCCTGCTCGCCTCCACCGATGACATGCGCGAGGGGATGGCGGCATTCCTCGAGAAGCGCGCCGCGCGTTTCACGGGTCGGTGAGAGGTGGCTGGTGGAGCGGTTGTCCGCGATGCCGAGGTCCCTGGCTCACCGGGTGGTGAGGGCAGCATGAGTGGCGCGGATCCGCACGCGGCTCCGGCTCCTACTGGCCAGCGTGGCTGGCTGCACCGGATCTCCATCCGTGGCTTCCGGAACCTCGTGCACGTCGACATCGAACTGCCGGCTGAGGGCCTCGTTCTGGTGGGTGATAACGGTGAAGGCAAGACAAACTTCCTGGAGGCCATCCACTACCTGCA
Organism: Gemmatimonadaceae bacterium; assembly: GCA_036565945.1. Taxonomy (GTDB): domain Bacteria; phylum Gemmatimonadota; class Gemmatimonadetes; order Gemmatimonadales; family Gemmatimonadaceae; genus JADGGM01. Next base: position 5,504 of record DATCXG010000343.1, on the reverse strand, counting down.
GATCCTGCGATCCTTCAGGGGCGCGCTGGACCGCGAGCTGGTGACATTCGGTGCGGCCGGGTTCCACGTGGCGGCGGAGCTGCGCGATGCGCCCGTTAGTGAGGTGGCAGTCGGATTCGACCGCGCGGCCCGACGTAAGAAGGTGACGCTCGACGGCGCCGAACCAGCGCGGCTCTCCGGCGCGCTTGGCGCCTTCCCCGCGGTGATCTTCTCCCCACAGGACGCCGTACTGGTGTCGGGCGCGCCCAGCGTGCGGCGACGCTTTCTGGATGTGGTCCTGGCACTCACCTCACGCCGGTATCTGGTGGCGCTGCAGCGCTACCGTGCGGCGCTGGTCCGCCGCAACGCGGCGTTGCGCGAGGCGGGCGGGTTGGCTTCGGGAGGCGGCGGAGGGGATTCGCGGGAGCGGCGTGCTTCGCTGGAGCAGAGGGTCGAGGTCTGGGAGCCCGCGCTGGTGGAGAGCGGGGCTGTACTCTGGCGCGAACGACACGAGTGGGTCGAGGTTCACGGGCAACGCTACGCTGAGCTGTGCGCGGCGATCGGTGAGCGCGGTGTGCCGCGCCTCCGCTACGCGGGTTGCGTGGATGATGCCGACGACGCCGAGCAGGCGCTGCGCGATGCGTTCGAGCGCAAGCGCCCGCTGGACCTCCGGCGGGGTCTCACTCATGTCGGCCCGCACCGCGATGACCTGGAGCTCTCCCTGGACGACCGCGAACTGCGCACCTACGGGTCGGCCGGCCAGCAGCGTACCGCGGCCATGGCTCTCAGGCTCCTGGAGGCGGCCACGCTGCGAGCGCACGCTGAGCGCGAGCCGGTGGTCCTGCTCGACGATCCGTTCGCGGAGCTCGATGCGCGCCGCGCCACACGCATCCTGGAGCTGATCGACACCGAGGGGCGCGGTCAGACCATTCTGGCCGTTCCCCGCGCGAGCGACATCCCCGATGGTCTCACACGCCTGGCGCGCTGGCGGATTTCGGCAGGAGCTCTGACCCGGGAGGGCGCCTGATGCCCCGTGAGAAGAGAAGCAAGCCGGAGAAGATCGCCAACGTGCTATCGAGCTTTCTGGAGCAGTCCGGGCTCGCCGCGCGAGTGGATCAGGCGGCGATAATCCCGGAGTGGGAGCAGCTCGTGGGGGCACAGATCGCGTCCGTCACCACCCCCGTGATGATCTCGCGCGACGGTACTCTCTTCGTGGCCGTGCGCACGAGCGCCTGGATGCAGGAGCTCTCTCTGATGGAGCCCCAACTCCTGCGCGCCCTGAACGCTCGCACGGGTGGTTCAGAGAAGGATATGGGTCACGGCCGGAGCGCCGCGATCGCGCGGATACACTGGCGGCTCGGGGCCTAGCTGCTTCCGGCGGGCGGAGGTGCGGCTATCGCGTCGCGGCCTCGGATCCCCCGGCGAACCTTCGCGGCCCTCTGGAGCGCCGGAGCCGCTGGCGCTCTCAGGGTGGTCCAGTGACGCGCGGCCGGCCATATTTAACTGTTGTTTCCGTCCAGGCCCCACTCGTGGGGGCACGTGACGCGATCACAGCTCCGCCACCGATCTCACAAGGCCCATGCACACCCATCTCAAGCGCATCGCAGTGGTCATCGCGCTGCCGGTCGTGGCCTGCGCGCCACGCGGCACCGCATCGGAAGCTTCCACAGTCGCGCCCGAACCGTACTCGGCTGCCGCCCGCATGCACGCCCCGCGGCCCACGACGGCCGAGATCACTGCGGCCGACCTGAGAACCCGCCTGTACATCTTCTCCGACGACTCCATGCAGGGTCGCGAAGCGGGTACGCCGGGGAACGTGAAGGGGACCGACTACATAGCCGGGGAAGCCAGGAAGATCGGCCTCATCCCGGCCGGAGAGAACGGGACGTACTTCCAGACCATCCCACTGAAGACGCGGGCCATGGGCGAGAACCCCACCTTCAACGTTGGTGGAGCGGCGCTGGGGGCCTTCGTCGACTTCGTCCCACTGGGACCGTCGTCGCTCGCGAACTCGTCGCTACAGATAGTCTACGGCGGCGTCCTGGGTGATTCGGCGAGCACCATCTCGGACGAGCAGGCGAGCGGCAAGCTCGTGGTGTACGCCGCGCCGGCCGGGCTCATGAGTCTGCGCTCGCTCCGTGGCGGCATGAACCCCATACCCGGAGCGGCCGGCATCGCGATTGCCGCCCTGGATGCCCTGCCGCCGCAGTACATGGCCTACTTCCAGCGGCCTCAGACCTTTCTGGATGAAACATCCGCAAACGATCCGGAGCCGGCCCCGACCTTCCTGATCACCAGAGCGGCCGCCGCGCGGATGTTCGATGCTCCGATGGACGGGCTGTCGGCTGGTACGGCCGGCAAGATGGCCGCGGTGGATGTGAAGTACACCGTCACCCCTGTAGCTGACCCCGCACGTAACGTGGTCGGCATCATTCCCGGGAGTGATCCTCAACTCAAGGGCCAGTACGTGGCCATCGGGGCGCACAACGACCACGTCGGGGTCAGGAACAGCGCCGTGGATCACGACTCGCTCCGCATCTGGAACCACATAGTTCGCCCCGAAGGAGCGGACGACGGAGACAAGCAGGTCACCCCGGCGCAGCAGGCACAGGTCAACAGCGAGCTGGCCGCCTTCCGGGCTAAGTACCCGCAATCCATGCGTGCCGATTCCATCAACAACGGCGCGGATGACGACGGCTCTGGCTCGGTGGCCACGCTGGAGATCGCGCAGAAGATCGCCGCCATGCAGACGAAGCCCAGACGCTCGATGATCTTCGTGTGGCACGTCGGCGAGGAGAAGGGTCTCCTGGGCTCCCGCTGGTTCACCGATCACCCCACCGTGGCACGCGACTCCATCGTGGCACAGTTGAACATGGACATGATCGGGCGCGGCGGAGCCAATGACGAGACCGGGCGCACCAAGGACGGAACGCCCATCCACGGCGGACCCGACTACGTTCAGCTGGTGGGCTCGCATCGTCTCTCCACCGAGCTCGGGGACATCGTGGAGCAGGTGAACAAGCAGGGCAATCACAACCTGGCGCTCGACTACTCGATCGACGCCGACGGGCACCCATCCAACATCTACTGCCGCAGCGATCACTACGAGTACGCCCGCTACGGCATCCCCATCACCTTCTTCACAACGGGGCTGCACTCGGACTATCACCAGGTGACGGACGAGCCGCAGTACATCGAATACGACCACATGGCCCGGATAGCGAGCCTGGTGGAAGACATCGCGCTACACGTGGCGAACCTGGATCACCGAGTGGTCGTAGACCACCCCAAGCCAGACCCCAAGGGCGTCTGCAAGCAGTGAGCAACTGGGTGCAGGGTTCAGGTTTCCGGGTTCAGGGAACGGTATGAACCACGGAGGCACGGGGACGCGGAGAAAAGCTGGAACTGGATGGTTCAGTCGTTCCCGAGCTGTTCGTCTTTCTCCGTGTCCCCGCGCCTCCATGGTTCATGCCGTTGCTCCTGGTCCCCGCGTCCTGGTCATTTATCAACGTAACTGCTTGATTTTACATGGAGTTAGGCTATATTTAAGGTACTGTTCGACGATGGACAGTTCGGTATGTATTCGGTAGTTGGTTCCCAGCGGATTCAGGGTGGAAATGGCCAAGATTACGAGCGATCCGGCGCAGTATAGCGCCGGCCAGATTCAGGTTCTCAAAGGACTCGAGGCCGTTCGCAAGCGGCCGGGCATGTACATCGGTTCGACCTCAACGCGTGGGTTGCACCACCTGGTTTACGAGGTGGTCGACAACTCCATCGACGAGGCGATGGCCGGCTACGCCGACCGGATCGATGTTTCCATTCACCCCGACAACTCGATCACGGTGGTCGACAACGGGCGCGGGATCCCTGTGGACATCCACCCCATCGAACGGATACCAGGCGTGGAGCTGGCGATGACGGTGCTGCACGCCGGCGGGAAGTTCGACAAGAATTCCTACAAGGTGTCAGGCGGACTGCATGGCGTTGGCGTGTCGGTGGTGAACGCGCTCTCCGAGCAGCTCAAGGTATGGGTGCAGCGTGGCGGACAGGAGCACTACATAGACTTCGCGCGCGGCATCACCACCACCAAGCTGCGGGCGCTCCGCAAGGTGCCGAAGGGCGAGACGGGCACCAAGGTATGGTTCAAACCCGATGCCACGATCTTCACCGAGCTCGTGTACGATTACGCGACGCTCGCCACGCGCCTTCGCGAGCTCGCGTTCCTGAACAAGGATCTCGTAATCACGCTCGCGGATAAGCGTCCGGGGAAGGAGCAGGCCGAGACGTTCCATGCCAAGGGCGGACTCAAGGAGTTCGTGGCTTACCTGAGCCAGACCAGGAAGGCCCTGCACCCCGACGTCGTTCTCATCGAGACCGAGCGCGACGACGTTGAGATCGACCTGGCCATGCAGTACAACGATGGCTACAACGACAACATCTTCTGCTTCGTCAACAACATCAACACGCCCGAGGGTGGAACGCATCTCACCGGCTTCAAGAGTGCGCTCACCCGCGTGGTGAACCTGTACGCACAGAAGGGGAACTTCCTCAAGAAGGCCGACTTCACGCTCTCGGGCGACGATGTGCGCGAGGGACTGACCGCCGTGCTCTCCGTGAAGGTGCGCGAGCCGCAGTTCGAGGGGCAGACGAAGACGAAGCTCGGCAACTCCGAGGTGGAGACCGCGGTGAAGAGCGTGGTGAACGAATACCTCGCCGCGTACCTCGACGAGCATCCTCGGTCGGCCAACATCATCGTGGAGAAGGCAGTCTCCGCCGCCCGCGCGCGTGAGGCTGCGCGCAAGGCACGCGACCTCACCCGCAAGAAGTCGGCGCTGGAGGGGAACGTGCTGCCGGGCAAGCTCGCCGACTGCTCACTCTCCGATCCTGCTCTCTGCGAGCTCTATCTCGTCGAGGGCGACTCGGCCGGTGGATCGGCGAAGCAAGGTCGTCGCCGCGACTTCCAGGCGATTTTGCCGCTGCGTGGCAAAATCATCAATGTTGAAAAGGCGCGCATCGACAAGGTGTTGTCGAACGAAGAAATCCGCACGATCATCACCGCGATCGGCAGCGGCATCAAGGAAGAGTTCGAGCTCGACCGGGCACGCTATCACAAGATCATCATCATGACGGACGCGGACGTCGACGGCGCGCACATTCGTACGCTGCTCCTGACGTTCTTCTTCCGGCAGATGCGCGAACTGATCGAGGCCGGCTACGTGTACATCGCGCAGCCACCCCTCTATCGCGTCGCCAAGGGCAAGGAAGAGTTCTACGCCTACGACGAGGCCGAGCGTGACGAGGTCGCGCAGCGTCTGGTGGGACCCGAGGGTAAAGGCAACGTCAACGTCCAGCGGTACAAGGGTCTGGGCGAGATGAACCCGGATCAGCTCTGGAACACCACCATGGATCCGGAGCGGCGCACGCTGCTCAAAGTCGGCATCGAAGAGGCGGTGGTGGCCGATCAGATCTTCCAGACGCTCATGGGCGACGACGTGGAGCCGCGCCGCGTGTTCATCGAACAGAAC
>DATCXG010000342.1:0-2546 GCA_036565945.1 Gemmatimonadaceae bacterium | reverse complement strand
CGAAGCGAAAGGGGCCATTCCCAACCGGATCCGTCCCGAACGCCGCTCGCCGCATCTCAGCACGCGGCACCTCGCGCAGCAAGTGCTCCGGGACGATGGGCAACTCGCAGAGCACCGATGGAAAATGAGCCGCTGGTCTGCGAAGGTGTAGAGCGACAGTGGTATCGTCGAGCGCTTCCACCGACGCAACGTCTTCCAGATCGGCGTAGCGCGGGTAGCCGGTAGCCGGGTCGCGCGCAGCATCGATTGTGAACGCCACATCTCGCGCGGTCGTGGGTTCACCGTCGTGCCAGCGCAGCCCGCTGGCCAGGGTGAAGGTGAGCGTTCCGCGATCCCCCGACCAGCGCCAGGTGCGTGCGAAGTAAGGAGTGGGCCGCAGCGCATCATCGTAGCGGGCGAGCGTGACGAAGAGAGCGTAGCGCTGGACCTGAAGTGCCAGCGGGTGGATGGTGACCAACGGATTGGCAGACTCCAGATCGGCGCCGGAAGCGTACACCACCGTGTCAGAGGGGCGCGCGGCAGCGGCACCACATGCGAGCGACGCCATGATCCCCATGGCCGCCACCATCGTCCGGGCGGTTGACGCAAGCCGTTCCATCTGCATCATCAACCGATGCGACTCGTGGTAAGGCGCCTGTTAGATGCGGCGATGCTGCTCTGGATAGTCCTCACCCTGACTTTCCTCCTCCTTCGGGCGGCGCCGGGCGACCCCGCCGCGGTCCTGATTCCGCCGTCGGCCAGCGCGGCCGATGCGGCACGCGCGCGCACCGAGATGGGGCTCGACCGGCCGCTGCTCGTGCAATATGCGCGATGGGCGCGCGGAGTGCTGACTGGCGATCTCGGAGAGAGCTTCGCCCGGCGCGAGCCAGTGGCACGCCTCCTCACGAGCGCGCTACCGGTGTCGCTGGGACTCGGAGCCGCGTCCCTTCTACTCACCTTCGTCGTGGGGATCGCCGTGGGGACGGTGCAGGCCGTTCGGCGCGGCAGCTCGTCCGACACAGCGCTCACGGTGATCTCGACCGCCGTGTACGCGGCGCCGGCCTACTGGCTCGCGCTGGCACTCGTGGCGGTATTCACCTACGGCGCGGCTCGATGGGGGTTCCCCGCGGCGCTGAGGCTCCCGGCGTTCGGGTTGCGTGACCCGGCGGGGCTGACGTCTGGCAGATGGGAGGCGCTGGCCGACCTGGCGCGCCACGCGGTATTGCCTGTCTTCACCCTCAGCGCCATCGGGGCCGCCGGCATCGCGCGCTACACGCGGACCATAGTGGCGGACGTGTTGGGACTGCAGTTCGTGCGGACCGCCAGGGCGAAGGGCGTCGCCGCACGTGTCCTCTACGCGCGCCACGTTCTGGCAAACGCGCTCCCCCCGCTCGTGGTTCTCTTCGCACTCGCCCTACCCGGAGTGCTGGCAGGTTCGGTGTTCGTGGAGACCGTGTTCGCCTGGCCAGGCATGGGCCGACTCATGGTCACATCCATCCTGCAGCGCGACTATCCGGTGGTGATGGGGGCGACCGCGCTCTACGCGGCGCTCGTGATCCTGGCCAACCTTGCCGGTGATCTCATATTGCCAGTGCTCGACCCACGGCGCCGCACGTGAGCCGCCTCCTCAGCGACCTGGAATGGCGCTCGCGCCTCGCCCTCCTCGCTCTGGCAGTGCTGGTGCTCGGGGCCGTGCTGGTCCCCATGCTGGCGCCCACCGACCCGCGCAGCATCGGCGATGTCCTGGCACTCCGGCTGCTCCCCCCGCTGGCAATCGACAGCGCCGGGCACTTCCATCTGCTCGGCACCGATGCGTTCGGGCGCGACATCTTCACGCGCATGATGCTCGCATCTCGCGTCTCACTCACCGTTGGCGTGGCGGGTTCGGTGCTGTCAGGCGCCGTGGGTGTCTGTGTGGGCGCCCTGGCAGCGTGGATGGGCGGCGCGGTGGACCGCCTGGCCATGGGCGTGAGCGATGCGCTGCTCGCCATTCCGCGCCTGGTGCTCCTGCTCGTTTGCGCGTCGCTCTGGCAGCCGGGCATCACCATGGTGGTCGTCGTCCTCATGGCGACCGGCTGGATGGGCGTGGCGCGACTCATCCGAGCGGAGGCTCTGGGCGTGCGGGCACGGCCATTCGTGGAGGCAGCGCGAGCGCTCGGGGCCTCGCCCAGACGCCTCCTCTGGCGCCACGTTCTCCCCAACGCGCTGGGGCCCGCGGTGGTCGCGATAACGCTCGGCGTCGGGAGCGCGATTCTGCTGGAGAGCGGGCTTTCATTCCTGGGGCTCGGGATCCAGCCGCCGCGACCGAGCTGGGGGAACATGATCTCCGACGGGCGGGAGGCTATCGTGATGGCGCCATGGGTGGCTCTGGCACCGGGGCTCGCGCTGATCGTCACCGTGCTTGCCTGCACGCTGCTCGGCGACGCGCTCAGGGATCGGTTGGCGGGCGAGGAGGTGCTCACCATCCGGAGCCGGGGGTGATGAGCTTCTCACCCAGTGCGGGGAACAGCGAACAGCATAGACGCGCGATGCATTGTGAGCTGCCAGCGATCGCTGGCAGCTCACAA
>DATCXG010000331.1:0-2614 GCA_036565945.1 Gemmatimonadaceae bacterium | reverse complement strand
GAGTTCGTCGACACAGAAGCGATGTTCATGACCATCTTCGGTGATTTCCGGCGCCGGAAGATCATTCCGTAACGTGTCCGCGCGCTCGTTCTGGCCGGCACCATCAGGGTGATGCGCCGTTATGTCCTGATATTGGTTAGGAGTAACAGAAAGGCGCCGACTCCGGCCAGGGCGCCTGTCACACTACCCCAGACCGCGGCCCGCTTCCGTCTCCCATGCACCACGGTCGTATATGCGTTACGGAACCCTTGCTGGTACTCCACGCTGTGTTGCTGGAGCCGTTCTTCCTCGGTGGCTGGGAGCGTGACGTCGGCGCGCGATGCGTGCAGAGATACGCCAACGACGCCCGCAACCCCGGCGGCCGTGATCAGAACGGGCGGCACATCGGGAGTGAATTCCCCCACCGCGACAGGCCCCGCCATGCCAATCGGAAGGCCGCTGAGGAGGCCAGCGGCGAAATAATCACCAACCCCACGATGACGGGCCGCCTCTGCGCCCGCCATGCGTCCGACATCGGCGGAGTCCCGCATCACGTCGACTCGGGATGGCGCGCCGGTCGTGTCCTGTGCCACGACCGATGCGGAATTGCCGAGCATGGTGAGAGCCAGGCAAGCTGCAGTCAACGGTCGTTTCATTCGACCTCCACTGGAAGTCGGTAAGGGCGGTGGGCTCGCCTATCTCGTGCGCCATCTCTCGCTTCCGCGCGATCAACTTGAACTTCAGGCGAGAACGTTCGGGGAATGTTCTGCAATCACTCGGGCTGGGCCTTGATCTTACCCGATTCCACCACGTCCACGGCGTAGCCCTCGATCGAATCCGGGAGAGCCCGGCGCAGACTGTCGCTGAGCTGCACGACCATCACGTAGACCGTTGGAGAGCCATTCTTCTCGCCCTGGCCTACCCCTACCACACCAGGTAGCGCCATCAGTGAGTCGGTGTGGCGCTGGAGCACTTCGCTGATGGAAGGCATGTCCTTTCTCTCGGCGCCGTCACCTGCCGACCCTGAGGGTCGGCAGGCGGCGAGCGTCAAAAGAAGTGTGAAGGTGACAATTCGCTGGATCACTTCCCGTCTATGGTGACGCCGAGTGCGGAGAGTACGGCGTTTATGGGATTGCCGATAGTTGTTGTCTGCCCACCCGCGAAGAGCAGAGCGACTGGGTTGGCGGCTGCGTCATCGGTCACGATGAGCGAGCCGGAATCACCAGCCTTGCTGAAGGCGCCCCTCTTACCCGAGACCACCACCTGGCTGACGAAGGTCGCGACACCGCCGTCGTACTGTACGTTGACCGTCGCGTTGATGGCGCTGACGGCCCCGTGGGTGCATGAGGTGGTGCGGCCGCACTTCTGAACCAGCATGTTGGGTGCCGCATCCCGCGTGGTGGAGCTCGGTACGCCGTAACCGCCGCTGAAGGTGGCGTTGCCCACGTTGCCTGTCGTGGTGCTGGCGAGCGCGGCATCCACGACGTTGTTTCCGCCGCCGAAATTGATGGTGACGAACTGCGAGAGGGTGCCGATCGAGCTGTTCGCGGGAATGCTGCACTGTGGGGAGGTGTCGTAGCGTCCTGGCTGCAGGATGTCCTCGCCGATGCTGCCCGCGTTCTGCCGGGCGAGAACGTGGTTGTTGCTGAGGATGTAGACGTTGCCGCCCTTGGTCACGCGCGCTCCGAGAGTGCCGGCCGCGCACTCGTTCTCATTCCCGATGGAAACGCCGATTGGCACCGGCCGCGTGAACGTAGTCGTGGGATCCACGCTGCCGCCGCCACCCGGCTTCCCCTGGCGGGGGAGAATGGCCGAGAATGGCCCTGTGGGCATGAGCTTCACGGGCACGCCATCGAGCTCCCTGGGCAGACCGCCAACTGCGCCGTGTGTGGTCATGATCACCACAGCCGCTTGGCCCTTGTCTGTGAGACCGACGCCGATACCTTCCACGCCACTGTGGGCCATGACCCGGCCCTCATACTTGGCGCGGGCCGCCATCGCGGCGCGAAGGTCCGGCCCCTGTTGACCGCTACGGGACAGCGTTGGTTCGGAGACGTCCCGGCTTGTGGGGCCGGTGCCGTCGCTACAGGCGGCAGTGAGAGCGAGTGCGACTGCGAGTCCGATGCGGAATGCCGCACCGGCTACGGGGCGGTGAGCTTTCATGACGCGCACCTCGGTGTTGTGGGTCTCGCGTGCCGCCCGGCCGGACGGCACGGATGCGAGCCCAGCATAGCGCACCATCGTGTGCAGCGCCAGATGCGTAACATTGTATGCCACACCGTGACGGGCACACTATGGTATCGCGCGCCGGATAGATGCGTTGTGTGCCACTCCCACTGATGCGCTGGAAGTGGAAGTCTCGTCGCCTCGTCGGCGACCAGGTGGCTTGTTCGCTACGCGCCACCCCGATTGGTGCGTAGGAGCCGTGCCCGAGGCGGCCACCGGGCGGCCACGCCTGAGCGTGGTGGGCTGCTCCGCCTACGCCGCTGGTGCCTCAGGATCGTCCGGGATGCGGAACACTGGCAGGTGCAACCCCCAGACGATGGACGCGAAGCGCAGCGCGCCCACGGTCGCCATCCCGGTGATGGACGCCACATCACGAGCGATGCCGAGTGACTGGAGCAGGAGGTAGACC
>DATCXG010000306.1:0-7950 GCA_036565945.1 Gemmatimonadaceae bacterium | reverse complement strand
GCTGGAGGCCGCGAGCCGGCCCTCGTGGCGCTGTGGGGCGCCGCCGGCGAAGGAAACGGTGACATAGCTGTTGAAGTCCGTGGAGGAGAAGAGGAGGTCGGAAGGTGTGCTGTGCGCGAGGTGCGCGATGGCGGCCGTGGTGATGTCGCCGCCCCAGCTGTCCTCGATCGTCATCGCGATCCCGAGCGAGACGCACAGGTCGCGGATCCGCCGCGCGCGGGTGAGGCCGCCCACCTTCGAGATCTTGAGGTTGATGACGTCCATCGCCTGATCCGCCGCGCCGCGCACGACCATCGAGATGTCGTCGATCACCTCGTCGAGCACGAAGGGGCGCGTCGTGTGGCGGCGGACGGCGAGGCACTGCTCGTAGGTCATGCACGGCTGCTCGATGTAGACGTCCACCGACTTCACCGCGTCTGCCACTCGCATCGCGGCGTGCTGGGTCCATCCCGTGTTGGCGTCGGCTACGAGGAGGTCGCCCCGCTCGAGCGCCGCGGCGGCCGCGTGGATCCGGTCGATGTCGGTATCGGGGTCGCCTCCCACCTTGAGCTGGAATTTTCGATAGCCCTCGCCGCGGTAGCGCGCGATGCTCGCGGCCATCCGCTCGGGAGTGTCCTGCGAGATGGCGCGGTAGAGCGGGAAGTCCTCCCCCACGCGTCCGCCGAGGAGGGTAGCGACTGGCAGCGAGCAGGCCTGGCCCAGGATATCCCAGCAGGCGATGTCGATGGCCGACTTCACGTACGGGTGGCCGCGCATGGCGCCGTTCATGAGGCGGTCGAGCACGTCGAGGTCGCGCGGGTCTGCGCCCAGGAGGCGAGGGGCGAGCTCTGCGATCCCGGCCCGGGCGCCGCGGGCGTATGCGGGGAGGTAGGCAGGACCGAGAGGGCAGACCTCGCCGTAGCCGGTGATCCCGGCGTCGGTCTCGACGGCTACCACGGTGGAGTCGAAGACTTCCACCGAGTTGCCTCCCGACCACTTGTAGCTTCCCTCGTGGAGCGGGAGGTCGACCTGATAGGCTCTTACGCCGGTTATGCGCATGGGTAGAATGTATCCAATATCCGGGGTGGTGCCAGGAGATGGGGGCCGAAGGGCAGCACCTGCTCGCGTGCCCCTGCTTGCGTGGCGCTGATCATGTGGTATTGTCTCCCCATGACCAAACCAAAGGCAGCAGCTCCAGAGCGAGAGCGCGCCTCCGTAGCGACGGCGCGAGCGCGCTCCTCCGCCACCCGGCAGCCCAGAGCACTTACTGGCCCGCTCTCGCGCAAGACGCTCGGTACGGCCACCCTCGAGGCGATGCGTGAGGGAATCCTCAACGGAACCTATGCCGAGGGTGAACAGCTTCGCCAGGACGCGATCGCGTCGGACCTCGGCGTCAGCAGGATTCCCGTCCGTGAGGCGCTCCGCCAGCTCGAGTCCGAGGGACTGGTAACCTTCACGCCGCACCACGGCGCCGTGGTCTCCACCTTCTCGGTGGCCGAGATCGAGGAGCTCTTCGAGCTCCGGGCGATGCTGGAGACCGATCTCATTCGCCGCGCCACGCCCCGTCTCCGCGCGGAGGACCTCAAGCAGGCGGCCGGGATACTCGACGCTTACGAGGAGGCGCTATCGCGCGGCGACGTGGGGGAGTGGGGCGATCTCAACTGGCGTCTGCACTCGACGCTCTTCGCGCCCGCGGGGCGCCCGCTCACGATGCGTACGGTGGAGCGCCTGAGCCACCACGCCGATCGCTATCTGCGGATGCAGCTGGCACTGACGCATGGCGAGTCGCGCGCGAACGCGGAGCACAGGGCGATAGTGGCTGCGTGTCGCAAGCGTGATGCGCGGGCCGCGGCGAAGCTGATGCGCTCCCACATCCTGGGTGCGGGCGAGTCGCTGGTTCGCTTCCTGACGGACTACCGGGCATCGGAGAGGGAGACGGCAGTCCGCTAAGTGCTCAGCGGGCGCACTCATTTTATTGCGCACGCCTGTCCTGTTGGATATAATATCCGCGCTCGGCGAGCCAGGGACGGCCCACCAGCGCATCCGATACGCACCTGGATACAACGCTGCAACGCCCGCCACGCACGCTGTTCGGCCGTGACGGACCGATTACCTGCCATGCCTGGCCACGCCACGCATGCCACGCCCGCCAGGCAGTGCTCCCTCAACCACGGAACGTCACGATGCGAGTGATCCGGCTCATCCCCCCTCTGCTTCCGGCCCTCCTCCTCATCCCCTTCCTCTCGGCCACGGCCCACGCACAACGCCGCGGCCAGCCACAGGGACCACCGAAGGCGGAAGAGCCGCCGCCACTGCGCTTCGACTACATGGGCCCGCATAACGCCGGCAGAATTGCTTCCTTCACCGGCGTCCCGGGCGACACTACCACCTACTACGTGGGCGCAGCCTCCGGCGGCGTCTGGAAGAGCACCGACGGCGCCAGAACCTTCGAGCCGGTCTTCGATGACCAGCCCGTGCAGGCCATCGGCGCGCTGGCGGTCACCCCATCCGATCCCTCGATCGTGTGGGCCGGGACGGGTGAAGCGTGGGCGATCCGCGACGCCGACATCATCGGTGACGGCGTCTACAAGTCCCTCGACGCGGGCGCCCACTGGCAGCACATGGGACTGCCCAACAGCGGACGCATCGGGACCATCATCGTCCACCCCACCAATCCCGACGTCGTCTTCGTCTGCGCGCTCGGCCAGATCACCGGCCCGAGCCAGGAGAGGGGCGTCTACAAGACCGAGGATGGCGGGAAGACGTGGAAGCGCGTGCTCTTCGTCGACCCCAACACGGGCTGCTCGGGGTTGTCGATGGATGCGCACGATCCGAACGTCCTCTTCGCCGGAACATGGCAGGTGCAGCTCAACACCTGGACGATGGCGAGCGGCGGCCCCGGGAGCGGAGTCTACGTCTCGCGCGATGGCGGCACGCGCTGGACGCGGATCAACGACCCCGGCCTCCCGAAGTCCCCGCTCGGCAAGGTCGATGTCGCCGTGGCTCCCTCCGACTCGAAGCGCGTCTATGCCCTGATAGAGACCCATGACCAGGGCTCGCTCTGGCGCTCGGACGACGGTGGCCACAAGTGGCGCGTGGTGAGCTGGGACCGCACGCTCATCGGCCGCGCGGGCTACTACACCAGCGTCGACGTGAATCCCCTCAACGAGAACGAGGTGCTCGTAGCGAGCAGCAGCTTCCACCGCTCCACCGATGGCGGTCTGACCTTCCCCCTTCAGGATCGCGGTTGCGGCGACTGCCACGCGATCTGGATGGATCCGCTCAACGCTGACCACTGGGCTACCACCGGCGATGGCGGAGTGGGGATCACGAGGGATCACGCGAAGAGCTTCACGCGCGTGTCGCTCCCCATAGGGCAGATGTACCACGTCGCCGTGGACGACCGCGCGCCGTACTGGATCTATAGCAACCGCCAGGACGACGGCACCATGCGCGGGCCGAGTAACATGCCGGTGCCGGTGCCCAACGTTCCGTCGTACTACCAGGGGCTGGGCGTAGGCACTGGCGTGCCCGGTGGCGGCGCGGCGGAGAAGCCCGCGGGTGATGAAGAGGAGGACAACCCCTTCGCGACCCGCCGTCCGGGCGTGGGCTGGGAGGGAGGACTCGGCGGTTGCGAGTCGGGCTTCACCCTCCCCAAGCTCGACGATCCCAACATCGTCTGGGCGAGCTGCTACGGTAATACGGTGACGCGCTACGACTCCAAGCTCGGCGTGGCGCGCTCGGTGAGCCCGTGGATCCACACCCTCGACTGGCCGCCGGACAAGCTCAAGTACCGCTGCCACTGGACTCCGCCGCTCGCGATCGACCCCTTCGACCCGAACACCGTGTACTACGGCTGCCAGGTGATCTTCAAGACGAGCAACGAAGGGCAGAGCTGGAGCGTGATCAGTCCCGATCTCTCGACGCAGGACTCCAGCAGGATCGTATCGTCGGGTGGTCTCAATGAGGACAACCTCGGCCAGTTCTACGGCGAGGTGGTGTTCGCGATCGCGCCATCGAAGATCCAGCGGGGACTCATCTGGGCTGGCACCAACGATGGCAAGGTCTGGTACACCGCCGACGGCGGCGGGCACTGGAACGACGTCACCGCCAACGCGAAGGGTCTCCCGAAGTGGGGAACGGTAAGGAGGATCGAGCCATCGGTCTTCGATTCCGCGACCGCGTACGTGGCGGTCGATGCTCACCTGCTCGGTGACCGGAGCCCGTACATCTTCAAGACCACCGATCTCGGCAAGAGCTGGACGAAGATCAGCGGAGGCCTGCCCACCGGTCATCCACTATCCTACGTGATGTCGGTGGCGGAGAACCCCAACCGTCGCGGGATGCTCTTCGCCGGAACCGGCCACGGCTTCTTCTACTCGATGGACGACGGAGCGTCCTGGACGCAGCTCGACCGCGGGCTTCCTGCAGCTCCGGTCTCCTGGATCGCGACGCAGAAGCTGTATCACGATGTAGTGATCTCGACTTACGGACGCGGGCTGTTCATCCTGCGCGACATCACCCGGCTCGAGCAGCAGGATGAGGCGGCGAAGGAGAGCTCCGTGTTCCTCTACCAGCCGCGTCCCGGGATCCGGCAGGCGCGTGAGGGGAGCGCGGAGTTCCTCTACACGCTCGCGAACGCGCCGCGCAAGCAACTCGATATCGAGATCCTCGACTCGCGCGACAGCGTGGTGCGGAAGATCAAGGCTCTCAGCCACGCGGGCCTCAACCGCGTCACCTGGGATCTCCTCTACGAGCCGCCCACCAAGGTGGAGCTCCGCACGGTCGCTCCCGACAATCCGCACATCTGGGAGGAAGCCCGCTTCCTCGGCAAGGAGACGCGTCCCGTCGTCCACTGGGGAATCGATGGTCCGCAGAGAAGGGGACCGATCGCCGCGCCGGGCAAGTACACCGTGCGACTCACCGTCAATGGCAAGAAGTACAGCCGACAGTTCGAGGTGGTGAAGGATCCCGCGATCGGATCCTCCGACAGCGACCTCGCGACATCGACCAGCACCCAGCTTCAGGTCCGCACGCTCATGGACACCACCGCGGACATGATCAATCGCCTGGAGAAGATGCGGCAGCAGATCGAGGACCAGCTCCCCGGCAAGACCGGCGAGGTGGCCAGCTCGCTCTCCGCTCTCGACAGCACGCTGATGGCGGTGGAGCTGCAGCTCATCTCGCGCAGCAATCTCAAGAGCGACGACAAGTGGTACGTGGAGCCAGCGAAGAGCTACATGCAGCTGATCTGGCTCTCGGGTGAGGTGGGCCTCGGTGCCGGCGACGTGGCCGGGGGAGCGAACCACCGCCCGACCGATGCATCGCTCGCCTGGCTGGGCGACATCCAGCGCGCGGTCACGGCTACGAAGGCGGACTTCAAGCAGGTGGTCGATCAGACGGTGCCGGCCTTCAACAAGTCGATGGCCGGCAAGGTGAAGCCGATTGCTACCACGGATAGAAGGGAAAGCGCCGAGCGGAAGGACGACTCGAGCGAGTAGTAGCATCGAGATGCAAAACGGGCGCGGTCGAAGGGTAGCCGCGCCCTCTCCGGAGATTATTACATGCGATTGGTGAGATGGTGGGCCGCGGCCGCGGCCCTGTCGTGTGCCGCGGCTATCCTGCCCGCGACCGCACGTCCGCAGGGCACGGCGGGGGACTACGCGCGAGCCGAGGGGTACCGCGAGAAGACCGCTGGATTGATCGTCGACGATCCCGACACGCCCGTCTGGCTCGCGAAGGGCGACCGCTTCTGGTACCGGAAGTCGGTGCTGGGCGGCCACGTATTCGTGATGGTGGATGCCAACGCCCGGAAGAAGGCGCCTGCCTTCGACCACGATCGCCTCGCCGCCTCGCTGGCAAAGGTGATGCACGACACGATCACCGGCGTCACGCTTCCCTTCCGCGGCTTCTCGCTGGTGGACAACGACAGCGCCATCGAGTTCGCCGTGGGGCCCGGGCCCGGAGGCGGCGCGCCCGTGATCTCGCGCGCACGCTGGCGCTGTACGATCACCGACTACGTGTGCGAGCGGGCGTCGATCGTGCGCGATACGTCCCGGCGCGAGCAGCGCGCCTGGGGCGGCGGTCTGTTCGGCGATCCCGATCCGCCATCGAACAGGCCGCATCGGTCGCCCGATGGCAAGTGGGAAGCGCTGATCCGCAACTACAACGTCTACGTGCGCGCCGTCGGCGAGGACGAGGGCGTGATGCTCAGCACCGATGGCTCCGAAGGCGACGCCTACGATCCCGCCTCGATCTCCTGGTCGCCCGACTCGCGCCACATCGCCGCCTACCGTGTGCGGCCGGGCTACCAGCGCGAGGTGCACTACGTAGAGTCGTCACCCGAAGACCAGCTCCAGCCCAAGTACTCCACCCTGCTGTACAGCAAGCCTGGCGACGTGCTCGACGTGGAGCGCCCGGTGCTCTTCGATGTGGCCGCGCGCAAGCAGATAGCAGTGGACAGCACGCTCTTTCCCAACGCCTACAGCATGACCGGACTCGTGTGGCGCGAGGACGGCCGATCGTTCACCTTCGAGTACAACCAGCGCGGCCACCAGGCGTACCGCGTCATCGAGGTGGACGCCGCGACCGGGAAGGCCCGTGCCGTGATCGACGAGGAGTCGCCGACCTTCTTCGAGTACTCCGGAAAGCTCTACCGCTACGATATCGCCGATGGGAAGGAGATCATCTGGATGTCGGAGCGCGATGGGTGGAACCACCTCTATCTCTACGACGGCGTCTCCGGGAAGGTGAAGAACCAGATCACGAAGGGGAGCTGGCTGGTGCGTGGCGTGGACTGGGTGGACACCACGAAGAAGCAGGTCTG
The DNA here is from genome assembly GCA_036565945.1 of Gemmatimonadaceae bacterium. GTDB lineage: Bacteria > Gemmatimonadota > Gemmatimonadetes > Gemmatimonadales > Gemmatimonadaceae > JADGGM01. The sequence continues at coordinate 1,145 of DATCXG010000306.1, read as the reverse complement.
GTTCCACGCCAGCGGGATGTATCCGGGGAAGGACCCGTACTTCGTCCACTACTACAGGATCAACTTCGACGGTACGGGCCTCACCACCTTCACCGATGCGGACGCCATGCACGAGGTGGCGTACTCACCGGACCACAAGTATTACGTGGATCTCTACTCGCGCGTGGATCTCCCAACGGTGATGGAACTCCGCCGCACCAGCGACCGCTCGAAGATCATGGATCTCGAGCACGCCGATGCGTCGCGCCTCCTGGCAACGGGATGGCGCCCGCCCGAGGTATTCACCGCGAAGGGACGCGACGGGAAGACCGATATCTGGGGCGTGATCATCCGGCCCACGAACTTCGATTCAACGAAGAAGTACCCGGTCATCGAGAACATCTACGCCGGGCCGCAGGGCTCCTTCGTCCCCAAGACCTTCGGCGTCCAGGCTGGGATGCAGGCGCAGGCCGAGCTGGGCTTCATTGTCGTGCAGATCGATGGGATGGGGACCTCCAACCGCTCGAAGGCCTTCCACGACGTCGCCTGGAAGAACCTCGCCGACGCCGGCTTCCCCGACCGGATCCTCTGGCACAAGGCGGTGGCCGCGAAATATCCGTACTACGACATCACGCGCGTAGGGATCTACGGTACCTCGGCGGGCGGCCAGAACTCGATGGGGGCGCTCCTCTTCCACCCCGAGTTCTACGACGTGGCCGTGTCGGCCGCGGGGTGCCACGACAACCGGATGGACAAGATCTGGTGGAACGAGCAGTGGATGGGATGGCCGATCGGGCCGCAGTACGCCGCGTCATCGAACATCGAGAACGCGTACCGGCTGCAGGGTAAGGTGCTGCTCGTGGTCGGCGAGATGGACAAGAACGTGGACCCGTCGTCGACCATGCAGCTGGTCAATGCGCTCATCAAGGCCGACAAGCAGTTCGACCTACTCGTCGTGCCGGGAATGGGCCACGGCTCCGGCGGCGCCTACGGCGAGGTGAAGCGCTTCGACTTCTTCGTGCACAACCTGCTGGGCGTGGAGCCGCCGGATCACAACGCGCAGGTGGCGACTGTAGGCGGAGGGAAGTAGCGCGGCGGGGCGCGGCGGGGTCAGGTCTTTAATTTCGAGCGGGCTCGACAATGGTTTCACCATTGTCGAGCCCGCT
>DATCXG010000289.1:0-3662 GCA_036565945.1 Gemmatimonadaceae bacterium | reverse complement strand
ACCGACCGGGCACCACTCCCCTTCGGCGTCGGCGAGCGCCTGACGTATCGGGTCCGGGCGAGCGGCGTGGGTGGGCGCGGAACCATGTCGGTAGATGGACCCGTGGACGTGCGAGGCACGGAGACTTACCACCTGCGGTTCGATGTCAAGGCTGGGTTCGGTCCGTTCAAGGGGGCGAACAGGACGGAGTCCTGGCTCGATCCGCTGCGTATGGCCGCGCTGCGCTTCCACGCCTTCGAACGCCGCCCATTCTCGAGGCATGATGAGCGTGTGGAGCTATATCCCGAGGAGCGGCGCTGGCAGTCGGAGAACGGTACGTCGGGTGGCAGCCCGACGGACGCGCCGCTCGATGAGCTCTCCTTCATCTACTTCATCAGATCGCTGCCGCTACCCGCGGACTCCGCGTACACGTTCAATCGCTACTTCGATGCGGATCGGAATCCGACCACGGTCCGCGTCGTCTCGCGAGACACGATCGCGACTGACGCGGGCGCCTTCCGCTCGGTACTCGTGGAGATGCGCGTGCGCGACCCTCGCAACTACGAGGGAGAAGGGACGCTGCGCTTCTATCTCAGTGATGATCTGTGCCGTATCCCGGTGCGCATCGAGAGCGCGATGCCCAACGTGGGCGTCGTCACCTTCGTGCTCGAGGCGTACGTCCATCCGTCTGGCCCCTGCGGGGCCGAGGCACCATGAGCCCGCGGAGCGCGTCGGCTGATCCCGTACACCCACGTCCGCCAGATGGCGCAGTTGCTTCCATATCGCGGCCGACAGCGTCAACCACCTCGCATTGCCAGATTCTTCTCCGAGTCGCGCGGATCGCGCGGCTCGATCATCGAACCTCAACGGAGCGCCTTCCAATGCGCAGCACCGCGAATCGGGCCATCGGCCTTCTCTTCGTCGTGAGCCCCCTGCTGGCCGCCTTCCATGGCGCGGCCGACTCGCTCACGCTACAGCCGGAGAGTCGCCTGTGGGTGCAGGGGACCTCCAACGTTCGCAGCTTCGAGTGTAAGGCGAAGTCGCTCGACGTCCAGGTGGAGACCAGCAACGCTGAGGCGGCGCGGCGTGTTGCGGCCGGGGAGAAGGCGATCCGTGCAGTGACTGTCACGGTGCCGGCCGCGAGTCTCGACTGCGACAACCCGAAGATGAACGAGCACATGCTGAAGGCACTCAAGGCGGCTGACCATCCGGTGATCGAGTTCCATCTCACGTCGTACGATCTCTCACGCGACAGCGACGGAGCGCGGGCCGTGTTGACCGGAACGCTGACCCTCGGCGGCGCCGAGAAGCCGGTCACCATCACCGCTGCCACCCAGTCGGACACCGCCGGCGTGTTGCACGTGACAGGGTCCTACGAGTTACGCATGCGCGACTACGACCTCAAGCCTCCGAAGCTCATGCTGGGCGCGTTCAAGGTGCACGATCCGGTGAAGGTCAACTTCGACCTGCGGCTCAAGGGCTGAGCCTTCGCCGATACAGTTGGGAGATACCACCTGCCGGCGTTGCATGCCGGCGACTCACGTAGCTAGCCACCTTCACGACGATGTCCTATGAAAACGATTCGTGTACTCATCGCCCTTGCCTCGGCAGCGTTGCTGGGCATCGCGCCCCTCCGGGCGCAACAGGATGGCGTGGCCAGCGTGGCCAGCGGCGTATCGCCTGGTAGCGTTACGGATACTGCGGGTTCGAGACCGGAGAAGCCCGGGACGCAGCCACGGACGGCCGCGGAGGAGAAGTCGGTGAGCAATGCGCCGCCGATCGTCCACCAGCATCTGCGCGCGGTGGATCAGCGCGGAATCAACGTGTTCGAACCGCCGAAGAACGACACCGTTCCCTACACGGGTTTCAAGCTCGGTTGGGGCGCGTCGTTCACCCAGCAGTTCCAGGATCTCAGCCACAGCAACCGCGCGAGCCCGAAGGTAGTGGACGGGGTCGATCAGAATCAGTTGATCGGGATCGGCGCGGGGTTCAACAACGCGGTAGCGAATCTCTATCTGAACGCCCAGATGGCGCAAGGCATACGTGTGGCAGTCACGACGTACATGTCTTCCCGGCATCACGATGAGACATGGGTGAAGGATGGTTATCTGCTCATCGATGCGCTGCCGTTCGATAACGACATGCTCAACCTGATCATGAACTTTGTCACCGTGAAGGTCGGACACTTCGAGGTGAACTACGGTGACCAGCACTTCCGCCGCAGCGACAACGGGAACACGATGTACAATCCATTCGTAGGCAACCTGATCATGGATGCCTTCACTACCGAGATCGGCGGCGAGGTCTATCTGCGTGGCGGCGATTGGCTCGCGATGGGCGGCGTGACGGGTGGTGAGGTTCACGGCCAGGTGACGGCCCCCGAGAAACGGGCACCATCGTACCTCGCGAAGCTGGGCTTCGACCGGCAGGTTGCGCAGGACATCCGCCTGCGTCTGACTGGCTCGATGTATTACACCAGGAGATCCGCGAACAACACCCTCTTCAGTGGTGACCGCGCGGGGTCGCGCTACTACGACGTGCTGGAGAACACACAATCCAGCGAGTCGTCGCAGGCGTGGTCGGGCGCGATCCAGCCAGGCCTCCGCAGCAATGTGCGCGCGTTCGTGATCAACCCCTTCGTGAAGGTCCGCGGGCTCGAGCTCTTCGGCAACATCGAGACCGTCCGGGGGGCGGCGGCCACCGAGACCACGAAGCGTACCTGGAACCAGTACGCCGGCGATGTCGTGTATCGCTTCCTTCCGAGGGAGCAGCTGTACGTAGCCGGGCGTTACAACACGGCGAGTGGCCGGCTCCCCGGGATGCCGGACGACGTGAACATCGAGCGGGTCCAGCTCGCCGGTGGGTGGTTTGTCACTTCGGGTGTGCTGGCAAAGATCGAGTATGTCAGGCAGACGTACGGGGACTTCCCCACGACGGACATCCGCAGTGGCGGCAAGTTCCACGGTGTCATGATCGAGGGCGCCGTCGGCTTCTGATACAACCTGAGCCGTGAGCACGCAGCGGCCGGTCGACTGAACGACCGGGCGCTGCGTGCCACTTGCGCCGGGTGCTGCGCCATATCGGTTCATCACCAGCGACCCCGCGCTCGCGCGTTCAGAAGGCCTTCACCATTTCCGGCACCACCTATGCGTGGCACACGATCCCCTCCGAGACGCGAGCCAGGGCGGCCGGGCTGTGGAACGGGATCGAACGTGACCATCGTCGTTCGTATAGGCGCGTGTAGTCACGGCGTGCCATGACCACGGCATCGCGCTCCGCGTCGAGCGCACACGGTAACATCCATCCTTCGTTCACATGTGAGGCGGGAAATGGACGGCTATGTCACCAACATCGAGCGCGATACCCTTTCCAACGAGGACTATCGTCGCGTGTTATTCACGGGCCCTAATACTCAGTTGGTACTCATGACTCTCCAACCAGGTGAAGAGATCGGTCAGGAGACGCACACAGGTCACGATCAGTTCATACGCGTCGAGGCTGGCACTGGGGTGGTGATGCTGAACGGCGAACGGCAGGCGCTCGGTGACGGTTCCGCGGTGGTGATCCCCGCGGGAGTGGAGCACAACGTCATCAACACCTCGCGCGAGGCGCCACTCCGGCTCTACACGCTGTACAGTCCGCCCGAGCATCCGGACGGGACCGTGCAGCGCACGAAGCCCGCC